>JANLYC010000418.1:0-28086 GCA_031365435.1 Nocardioidaceae bacterium | reverse complement strand
GCCTCGGCGCAGCGGCGGCCGATCCACGGCTTCACCTCACCGGCCACGATCCGGGTCCACAGCGTGGGGAGCCGGTGCCGTAGGTCCAGGGCATCCCCGACGAGCCGTTCCGCGGCGGCGGTGGAGGTGGCGAGCACGACGCCGAGCTCGGCCGGCGCGAACTCCGCCAGGCTCGGGGTGCCGTCGCCGCCGAACTGGATGAGTTGTTCTGATCCGGGCAGCAGTGGGCTGGTGGCGCGGGCGAGCTCGCTGTGCAGGTCGGCCCAGTGCGCGGCGGCGTGCAGGATGTCGACCTCGGCCCGGTCCGCGCTCGCGCGGGCGGTCTCGGCATACGACAGGGTGGCTGTCTCGTCGAGAAGGCTGAGGTCGGTGTCGAACATGTGTTCGATTCTACCTGACCTGTCCGACATCGGCCAGTGAGTTTCGCGTTGTCCACAAGGGTTTCTGGGGTTCGTGAAGCTCCAGCACCGGTCGTATGGCATGATCGCGCGGACGAGAACAACCAAAGGGGGACTTCGATGCAGATGAGGCTGGAGCTGATCCCGCTCCCGGTTTCGGACGTGGACCGAGCCATCGCCTTCTATGCCGACAAGCTCGGCTTCAAGAAGGATCACGACGTGCAGCCCAGCGAGGGCGTCCGGGTCGTCCAGCTGACACCTGAGGGCTCGGGTTGTTCGGTCGGTTTCGGAACAGGTCTGGATGTGTACGCCGGAGAACCCGGCAGCGTCAGAGGCGTGCACCTGATTGTGGAGGACATCACCGAGGCGCGTGCCGAGCTTGTCCGCCGAGGTGTAGAAGTCGGCGAGATCCAGGACTTCGGGGGCGGCGTGAAAGGCGCAAACTTCTCCGATCCCGACGGCAACTCCTTCGAGCTGCAGGAGATGGCGTGGCGCAAGGGCGCGGAGTACTAGAGCCGCGACATACGCAGACGAGGACGCAAGCGGTCAGAGCAGCCCGCGCGTCACCAGCTCATCTCGGAGCTGCGGGGGGTCGGTGAAGACGAACGCGTCCAACCCAGCACGTCGGCCCGCCTCCACGTTGTCCACCCGATCGTCGGCGAACGCGCACCGGGTCAGCGGTATGCCGACGCGGTCGGCCAGGATCTCGAAGATCTCCGGGTCAGGCTTGGCGCAGCCCTCCTCACCTGACACAACGATGTCGGTGAACAGACTGAGGAAGCCGAAGCGCCGCCGCGCGACGGGGAACAGCTCACCGGACCAGTTGGTCAGGCCGTAGACCGGCACGGCATTGGCGGCGAGCGTCTCGACGACCCGGACAGACCCTTCGATGACGCTCACGAGTGACTGCTCGAAGTTTTCTCGGTAGGCCACCGCGTGCTTGTGCCAGTGCGGGTGCGTCCGTGCGACGAGCTGCTCGGCCTCTGCCAGCGGCACCCCTGAGTCGAGCAGGTGGTTCCACCCCCAGAAGTCGAAGTCCGTTGCGGTCAGGAAGCGCGTTGCCTCAACGGTGCCGACTCCGGCGGCGATTGCTGGATGCGGATCCCAACCGATGATGACGTTGCCGAGGTCGAGGACGACCGCTTCGATCATCCCGGTGAGCCACCTGCCAGCGGGGTCACGCGCAGCCGCGTGAAGCGGGTATGGGTGTCGACCACCCGCAAGCCGACGGAGCCGCGCAGGTAGTCGCTGTCGCGTACCTCCAGCCGCGCACCCAGCGACTCCACCGAGATTCGGTCTCCGACCGCCCGGACCGTGAGTGTCTGTGCCTGTGACGTGTCGATGCCGAACGGTGTCTCGCCGAGCGGCATCCACCCGGCGCCGTCGGTCTTGCCGATCACGAGGGCGCGTCGATCCATCGCGAAGCCGGCAAAGTAGCCGTGCTGGGCGTCGTAACCGACGGCAGGACCGGTCGCGCGCACGAGCACCCCCATGGAGCGAGCACCGTCGACCAGCCGCAGGGTCGTCTCGACCTCGACGTCGACGAACTCACCGTCGCGGAGGACCACCTTCTCGGCGCTCCGGAAGTTGTTGACCGGCGCCGCCGGCTCGATGCCGAGGTCGAGGCCGGACTCGCTGATGTGGACGTACTGGTGGTGGCCGTAGTAGTCGAAGTCGCGGAGGTCCGACCAGGAACCGAAGGTCCAGCTACCCGCTGACGTGCGTGCCGTCATACTCCGCTGAGGTGCGGGAATGGCCCGTCCGCGAGGAACGGGTTCTCCGAAGGCCGGCTTGCCTCCACTGTCGAAGGACATCGGCTGGACGTGCAGGGTTCGGCGCCACCCGTCGCGCCGGTCGATCTTGGAGTGGAAGACGTGCCACCAGCCGTCCTCGAGCGCGACGAAGCTGCCGTGTCCGACGCCGTACGTGGAGCCGGTGCTGACGAACGCCGGAGCCGGTGAGCGGGTCCAGGATCCTGGGTCAAGGGGGTCATCGCCGGTGAGCTCGAGCAGACCGAGCTTGTAGGTGTCGAGCCAGGACGCCGCGCAGGAATAGACGAGGAACGTCCGGTCCCCGTGGATGACGGGGCGCGGTCCTTCGAGCAGGCCCCGTGACGAAGGATGCTCCTCGGTGCGCTCCCATGGGTAGGCGCCCGCCTCAGCGATCTGGATCCGACCGCCGGTGGTCTCGGTCGGTGTGACCAGCTCGGCGGCATACAGGTGCTGCAGGTCTGTGTCGCGGTGCTGCCATCCTGACCAGATGCCGTATCGGCGCCCCGCATGCTCGAGGACCGTGAAGTCGATCGACCAGATGTTGTCACCGGCCGGGTCGTCGCCGGTGAACAAGGGTCCATGCAACGTGTAGGGACCGAAGGCGTCGTCGGTGTCAGCGACCAGGACGAAGGTGCGGTGGTTGCGGTTGTGTCCGTCGGACGCTGCGAAATAGATGTGCCAGCGACCGTCGAGCCGGATCAGCTCAGGTGCCCAGACCTCTTTGCTGCAGGGACCTTCGGGCTCGGCCATCCAGACGACGTGCCTGGTGCCCAGGCTGGTCAGCCGGTCGGACTCCCAGATCGACACCCCGATGTTGCCCTCGGCCTGACACCAGAGGAACCGGTCGCCGTCGCGAACGACACTGGGATCGGCCCCCTCGCCGATCGGGTTGACGAACAGCTCCGGGGAGACGTCACCGGACCGTCCTGTCGCTGCACCGACCCCGGGTATGACGGCCTCTCCGGGAGTCGCGTGCTGGGCACGCTCCTTCAGCGAGGAGACGGTCTGTTGTGCCAGCTTGCTGACACGTCGGGTCCAAGGCTGCATCGCGAGATTGTCCCACGCCGCCCGGTCGGCTACTTCCAGCGCTCCTCAGCCGGCACGAAGTCCAGCATCCGTTCACCGGTGTAGATCTGCTTGGGCCGGGCGATCTTCTGCTCGGAGTCCTCGGTGAGCTCCAGCCACTGGGCCAGCCAGCCCGACGTCCGCGGGATGGCGAACAGCACTGTGAACATCTCCGGCGGGAAGCTCAGGGCCTCATAGATAAGGCCGGAGTAGAAGTCGACGTTGGGGTAGAGCTTGCGCGAGACGAAGTACTCGTCCTCGAGCGCGATCTTCTCGAGCTCGACGGCGATCTTGAGGAGCGGGTTGACCCCGGTCACCTCGAACACGTCGTCGCAGGCCTTCTTGATGATCGTGGCACGGGGGTCGTAGTTCTTGTAGACCCGGTGTCCGAAGCCCATGAGGCGTTCTTTGCCGTTCTTGACGCCATCGATGAACTGCGGGACGTTCTGCACCGATCCGATCCGGCGCAGCATCTTGAGCACGGCCTCGTTGGCGCCGCCGTGGAGCGGCCCGAAAAGGGCGGCGATGCCGGCCGAGATCGAGGAGTACGGGTCGACCTGGGACGAGCCCACCGAGCGAACGGCGTTGGTCGAACTGTTCTGCTCGTGGTCGGCGTGCAGGATGAACAGGACTTCGAGCGCCTTGATCAGCCGCTCGTCGGCCTCGAAGCGTTGCTCACTCATCTTGAACAGCATCGCCAGGAAGTTGGCCGCGTAGCCGAGGTCGTTGTCGGGGTAGACGTACGGCTTGCCCTGGGCGTGCCGGAAGGCCCAGGCGCCCAACGTCGGCATCTTGGCGATGAGTCGGATGATCTGCATCTGCCGGATGTTCGGGTCGAAGATGTTGCGTGACTCGGGGTAGAAGGTCGAGAGCGCGCCGACCGAGGCCAGCAGCATGCCCATCGGGTGGGCGTCGTACCGGAAGCCCTCCATGAAGCTCTTGACGTTCTCGTGGACGAACGTGTGGAAGGTGATCTGGTGCTCCCACGCTTCGAACTGCTCCTTCGTGGGGAGCTCGCCGTGCACCAACAGGTAGGCGACCTCGAGGTAGCTCGCCTTTTCGGCCAGCTGCTCGATCGGGTAGCCCCGGTACTCGAGAATGCCCCGGTCGCCGTCGATGAACGTGATCGCCGACCGGCACGACGCGGTGTTGACGAAACCTGGGTCGTAGACGGCAATGCCGGGTTCGTCGTCCTTGACCCGGATCTGGGCCAGGTCGGCCGCGCGCACGGTGCCATCGAGGATGGGAACGTCGTACTCCGTACCAGTGCGGTTGTCGCGAACGGTCAGCGAGGCAGCGCCTGCGGAGCCGTGAGAGTCTGAGGACACTCGGCTCTCCTTGAGGATCGGGGCCAGGGGTCTTGGCCAGACGCCCGTTGTGGCAGGTCGGCTGAGGGCGGGATCGGTGCTCGCAACCATCGGTGGGCGTCGCTTGAGGGGACGTGGGTCACGTGTGTCGTGGGTCCAACCTAAGCCCCTGGCCGGGATTTGGGAAAAGGAAGCCTGCCGCGTCATAGTCGACGAAGGTTCGGACCCGTCCGGACCAGCCTGCCTCGTTTTGACCCTGAGCGCTCCGCCCCGGTATCCTGGGCGGTCGTTGTGCTCAGGTGGTCTGACACGGCTCGTGCGCCTCGTTCCGGGGGTGCCGGACGCCGGGCCGGGAGCCGAAACGCCGCTCGACCAGACGCAACGCGACTCATCCGAAATATCCGAACGAACGAAGGTCAACGACCGTGCGCACGTACAGCCCGAAGCCCGGCGACGTCACGCGTGAGTGGCATGTCATCGACGCCACTGACGTAGTCCTGGGACGACTTGCCGTCCAGTCCGCGACCTTGCTGCGAGGAAAGCACAAGCCGATCTACGCCCCGCACGTCGACACCGGTGACTTCGTCATCATCATCAACGCCGACAAGATCGCGCTGTCCGGCAACAAGCGCGAGACCAAGCTCGCCCACCGTCACTCGGGCTACCCGGGCGGTCTCACGTCGACCCGCTACGGCGACCTGCTGGACAAGGACCCGCGCAAGGCGATCGAGAAGGCAGTCTGGGGCATGCTCCCCAAGAACCGCCTCGGTCGTCAGATGCTCAAGAAGCTGAAGGTGTACAGCGGTCCCAACCACCCGCACACTGCCCAGCAGCCGCAGACTTTCGACATCGTCCAGATCGCCCAGTGACGCTGGTCCCGTAGGCACCCGAACAAGCCGTCACCCATTGCAGGTTTGAAGTGAGGAACATCAGTGGCTGAGACCACCACCACCGAGAGCACCGAGAGCACCGACCCCGTGGGCTCCGCGGACTCCGCAGAGCTCGTCGACGAGCTCGACGCACCCAGCGAGTACACCACCGAGAGCGCGCCGGCGTCCGACGCCCCCGCCCGGGTCGTCAACATCGCCCCTGCCGGCGCCACCGGTCGTCGCAAGGAGGCCGTCGCCCGCGTCCGGATCGTTCCCGGCACCGGCACCTGGACGGTCAACGGTCGGCCGCTGGACCAGTACTTCCCCAACAAGCTTCACCAGCAGCTCGTCAACGAGCCTTTCGTCCTGACCCAGCTGGTCGGGCAGTACGACGTGATCGCGCGCATCCACGGCGGCGGCCTCACCGGCCAGGCCGGTGCGTTGCGTCTCGGCGTGTCACGTGCCCTCAACGAGACGGACGTCGAAGCCAACCGCCCCTCGCTGAAGAAGGCCGGGATGCTCACCCGAGACGCGCGGATCAAGGAGCGCAAGAAGGCCGGGCTCAAGAAGGCCCGCAAGGCTCCGCAGTACAGCAAGCGCTGACCCGGCGGGCCGGTCGGCAGGCGTCCGGGCCATGACCCGACTCTTCGGTACCGATGGTGTCCGCGGTGTCGCCAACGGCGCGCTCACGGCCGAGCTCGCGCTCGATCTCTCGGTCGCGGGCGCGCATATCCTGGGCCGCGTCGACAGCTCGTCCGGCCATCGACCGGTGGCGGTGGTGGGACGCGATCCACGGGCCAGTGGGGAGTTCCTCGAGGCCGTCGTGGTGGGTGGCCTCGCCTCGGCCGGTGTCGACGTACGCAGGCTCGGAGTCCTCCCCACCCCTGGAGTCGCCTACCTGACGGCGGTCACCGCCGCCGACTTCGGAGTGATGATCTCCGCCTCGCACAACCCGATGCCCGACAATGGCATCAAGTTCTTCGCCCGTGGTGGCCACAAGCTCGACGACGAGGTCGAGGACGCGATCGAGCGGGCCATGGGCCAACCGTGGCAACGACCCACGGGTGCCGGGGTGGGTCGCATCACCGAAGAGCCGGACGTGGTCGATCGCTATGTCGCGCAGCTGGCCGCCACCGTCTCGGCCTCCTTGGCCGGGCTCACTCTGGTGATCGACTGCGCCAACGGGGCCGCGTCGCTCACCGCACCGCAGGCGTTCCGCTCGCTCGGCGCCGACGTCATAGCCATCCACGACCGGCCCGACGGGCTCGACATCAACGACGGCTGCGGCTCCACCCATCTCGAGTCTGTACGCCGAACGGTCGTCGAACGTGGTGCGGATGCCGGCTTCGCCCTCGACGGTGACGCCGATCGGTGTCTCGCCGTCGACGCCGATGGGAACATCGTCGATGGCGACCAGCTCCTCGCCATCCTCGCGCTCGCCCTGCGTGATGCCGGCGAGCTCGCGCATGACACGGTCGTCGCGACCGTGATGAGCAACCTCGGCTTCACGCTCGCGATGCGTGCGGCCGGAGTCAGCGTGGTGAGTGCCGCAGTCGGGGACCGGTATGTGCTGGAGGCGATGCGGGCCGGCGGTTTCACCCTGGGTGGTGAACAGTCCGGCCACGTGATCATGAGCGACCATGCCTCCACCGGAGACGGCGTGCTCGCCGCCCTGCATGTCGCCGAGCGGATGGTCACGCAACGCTCCACGCTCGGCGAGCTGGCGTCGGTCATGCGCCGGTTGCCCCAGACGTTGGTCAACGTCAACGGTGTCGACAAGGCCCGGGCAACCACGGACGAGGCGGTGCAGTCTGCGGTTCATGCCGCAGAGGAGGAGCTCGGCGAGACCGGCCGTGTGCTGCTACGGGCCTCGGGCACCGAGCCGCTGGTCCGGGTGATGGTCGAGGCCGAGTCCGCCGAGCAAGCGGATGCCCTTGCTCATCGGCTGGCCGGAGTCGTGTCGGCCGCGCTGGCACTCTGACCGGGGGTTCCGGCCATCCCATCCGGCCCCCTAAGGGCGAGACTTGCGCGACCGGTCCACCCGGTGCCAGACCAGCCGCTGGAACAACAGCGTCACGGTGCCTGCAATGACGAGGCCCGAAAGGTTCAGCACCAGCTGCAGCAGTGAGCCGGCTGCATCGGACCACGTCGTCGTCGCAAGTGCCAGCGACAGGGTACCCACGGCCGGCACGGTCGTCACCGAGATGAAGACGCCGACGAGGGTCGAGGACTTCGAGGTCGTGAGCGAGAGGATGCCCGCCACGCCGGCCAGCAGTGCGATCACGAACGACCATCCGTCGGGATGGACGATGAAGTCGGTCTGGGGACCGTCGGTGATCTGGCCGACCGTGAAACCCCCGAAGGCGTAGACGACCGCCCAGATGCTCGTGGCGACGACCACAGCGACCACGAACCCGGTGAACAGGGTCATCAGCGCGCGGGGGAGCATGCTCGGTCGTGGCCGCGCGAGGGCGAAGCAGATCGCCGCGACCGGGGCGAACTCGGGCCCCACCACCATGGCGCCGACGATGAGGATCGTCTCGTCGAGGAGGCGCCCGACACTGGCGATCAAGGTTGCCAGCGTCAAGAAGGCCATGAACGCCCAGGACAGCCGGATGTCACCGCGAGTCCTGTCCTCGATCAGATCCCACACCACACCATCGACTGGTGTCCCGGGCGCCGCCCGCTCCGCTGCATCGGCCGCGTGGCTGAGCACCGTGTCGGTCTCGCCGATGGCGATCGACCCCTCGCGCTGTACGCCGATGTCGCGGAGCCGGGAGATGACCTGTTGGGCGTTCTCGCGGGCCACGTCGGCGAGCACCAGACACCCGGGCGGTTTGACGAAAGCGTCCGGGATCATCGCCACGTTGGCCACGGTGTCGTCGTCGGTGAGGAGCGCGTCGACCTGCTCGGTGAGGTCAGGCGGCACGCGCAGCCGAAGATGGAGCATCCGCCCATCATGGCCCAACATCGTGTGCGTCGACGCCGGCACCGTCGCGGATCGGCCGCGTCGAAGTACTGGAGCGTGGAGCGGGTCTTCGACTCGTCACGGAGCGGGCCATGTCCGCTGACCGGTCCTAGGACCACTGGACAATGGTGAACTGCACCGGACTCGGCGGATCGTCTTCAGTGACAGATTCAAAGCCTGGGAGGGTGCAATGACGAGGAGACGGACGACGGCCGGCAGGACCTGGGTGACCGCGGGTTCGGTCGCTACGGCGGCCATGGTGATCATGGCTGGTGCAACCCCGGCGACGGCCGGAGGTTCAGACGTGATCAAGCGCGGAGGCTGCTCTGGCTCGGCCGTCTGGAAGCTCAAGGCAAGCGCGCAGGACGGCCGCATCGAGGTCGAGGGCGAGGTCGACAGCAACCGGAACGGCCAGACCTGGCGGTGGCGGATCATGCACAACGGAGACGTGTCCGCGCACGGAAAGGCGAAGACCAAGGCCCCGAGCGGATCGTTCGACGTACGGCGAACGGTCGTCGACGCGCCCGGCACGGACCGGCTCGTGTGGCGCGCCCGTCAGGTCGCGACGGGTCAGACTTGCCGCGGTTCGCTCCGCTTCTGAGGGGTACCCGGCGTCATACTGATGAGTCCAGCGCCCCGATCGGACTGACCTCGATGCCCGTACACCCACTCTTCTCGCGACTGCGGTTACTCGGTGCGGCGCACCGAGCCCGAGGCACGACCGGGTCGTACCCGCACGGACTGCGACGGCTGCTCGTCAACCCGGTGATTCAGTTCCTCGCTGCGGGAATCGTGGCCCTGCTCATGCTCTTGCTCCTCGTCGGCTGGCTCAGCGAACGCGCGGCGACCGACGAGGCGGTCAAGGACGCCCGTGCGACAACTCAGTTGCTGGGGCGATCGGTGGTCCAGCCCGCCCTGTCTCGCGGGCTGCTGACCGGCAACGCCGCCGCCGTGGACAAGTTCGACCGGCAGATGAGGAAGCGGGTGCTGGTCGGCGACGTCCTCAGGCTGAAGATCTGGAACCGATCTGGCACCATCCTGTACTCCGACAAGACGCCTCTCATCGGTCAGCAGTTCGAGCTTGACGAGGACGAGGTGGGCGTTCTCGACCAGGGCGGCAGCGCCGCCGACGTGTCGGACCTCAGCCGTCCTGAGAACCGTTTCGAAAAGGGCTTCGGTCGGCTCCTGGAGGTCTACACGCCGGTCCGGACCCCCAGCGGGCAGGTCCTCCTGTTCGAGGCCTACTTCTCCTACGAGGACGTCTCTCGACGTAGCGCGGAGGTGCTCAGCGCGTTCCGGCCCATCACCGTCGGTGGCCTGCTGCTGTTCCTGGCGTTGACGGCACCGTTGGTCTATGTGCTGGCGCGCCGGCTCGACGCGGCCGCAGCGGGTAGGGAGCGTTTGCTCCTCGCTGCTGTCGAGGCGTCGGACAACGAACGTCGAAGAATCGCTCGAGACCTCCATGACGGCGTCGTCCAGGAGCTGGCCGGGACGTCGTTCGCCCTTTCTGCCGCGGCGGCCCGGGACAACCGCGGCGAAAGCGGGTCGGCGGCGCAGCTCGAGGAGCTGGCGAGCGGAGTCCGCCACAGTCTGCGCGCTCTGCGCTCGCTGTTGGTGGAGATCTATCCGCCCGAGCTGACGACCGAAGGTCTCGCCGCGGCCTTCGATGACCTGGTCGCGCCCTGCATTGCCTCGGGAATCGAGGTCGACATACAGGTCGCCGAACACGCTGATGTGCCGGCGGAGCTGGTCGCGCTCGTCTGGCGGACCGGGCAGGAGGCCGTACGCAACGCGCAGCGCCATGCGCATCCGTCGCGGATCATGGTCAGCGTGACCCGCCCGAACGGGGGTATCCGGCTCGACGTCGTCGACGACGGCGTAGGTTTCGACAGCGGCCGACGGCCTGCGGAAGGGCATCTGGGTCTTCGTGGGCTGCGGGACCTGGTGCGCGATGCGGGTGGTTCGCTTCGCGTCGAGTCGACTCCGGGCGCGGGTACCCGGGTGACCCTGGAGGTGGAACCGTGATCAGCGTCGTACTGGCCGACGACCACGCCCTGGTGCGCAGTGGGCTCGAGCAGCTCCTGGACGCGGACCCGGGGATCGAGGTCGTGGGGATCGCGACCAATGGGTTCGAGGCCGTTCAGAAGGTTGCGGAGACCCGTCCGGATGTCGTCTTGATGGACCTGCAGATGCCGGAGCTCGACGGAGTCGAGGCAACGCGGCGCATCGTCGCGGCCAACCCCGAGGATCATCCCGCACAGGTCGTGGTGCTCACGTCGTTCTCCGACACGGAGCGGATCGTGGCCGCCATCGACGCCGGAGCCGTCGGCTATCTGCTCAAGGACACCGAACCCGAAGCGCTGCTTGCCGGGGTCCGGGCCGCGGCTCGCGGCGAGTCACCGCTGCATCCACGGGCGGCCCGGCAGCTGCTGACGGCCCGGACCAGGAAACGATCTTCGGACAACATCGATCTCACCCGACGAGAGACCGAGGTGCTCGGACTCGTGGTTCAAGGACTCGCGAACAAGCAGATCGCCCGCCGCCTCGGCATCAGCGAGCGCACTGTCAAGGCGCATCTCACGTCGACCTTCCAGCGGATCGGCGTGAGCGACCGGACCCAGGCAGCGTTGTGGGCTGAGCGGCACGGCATCTCGTAAGAGTCAGGGTGCAAGGAATCGGACGTACTCGCCGCCGTACATGACCGGCCGGAAGCCCATGGCGGCGTTGATGGCGATCATCGGGGCGTTGGACTCGGCGTTCCAGGTGTGCACCACCGTGCGGTCGGGGTGGAGCTCGGTGACCCGGCGCAGATTCCGGATCTTGGTAGCCAGCCCGAGCCGGTGGCCGCGGTGGTCCTGGCGGACGAGCGTGTCGAAGTTGAAGATGTGACCGGGGTCGCGGCTCGGGACGGAGAGAACGTTGTGGGCAACCGGTACACCGCGGGGGTCGAGCGCTGCGGTGATGTAGACCGTGCGGCCGCGGGCGATCGAGACCGCTGCGCGCTCGGCGAGGATCTCGGGGGTCGCCCGACCCTCCTCGAAGTCGACGTCGCCCGACGGTGCATCGGTGAAGATGCGGTTGAGCAGCACGCAGTAGTCCTCGCGCACATCCTCCGGCGGCAGGTCGACCCAGTCGACCAGCGTGTAGTCGGCGTGATAGGCGGCTGCCTCGGTCGCCAGCCGGTCGAGCAACGCCTCGTCGGCCGGGAGCTCGAGGACACGGTGCACCTCTGCCTCGGACAGCGCGAAGCCATGCTTCGCCAGGAAACGCCGGGACGGGTGCGTCTCGTCGGCCCCGAACGGATAGTCGGCGTCAGCGAGCACAGTCGTCCGACCCTCGTCCCGGGCACGCGCCAGCAAGTGGTCGAACATCGCCGATCCATGGCCCTGGTCGCGTTGTGTTGGGACGACGTTCGCGTGCACGAACACCTTGTCGAGGTTGTCGACCAGGAACAGCTGGACGACGCCGGTGGCAACGGGTCCACCCCCCGCGAAGCCTAGATAACCCTCGCTGCGCTCAGAAGAGTCGCGGTTGCGGAACTCCGCACGCCAGTCGTCCAGGTTGAGTGGAGTGGCGTACGGGTTCTCGAGCCGGTCACTCTCGTCGCAGATTGCGACGAACGCCTCGAGCGTGGCAGGGTCGTCCGGGTCGACTCGTCGGATGTCCAAGCTCACCCCCGGGACTCGAGCTTGCGGAGGAACTCGGCAACCAGCTCGACCGGCTTGAACCCCATCTGCTCATTGATCGCGACCATGTGCTGGTTGACCTCGGCATTGGTCGTGACGACGCGCTGGTGCTCGTAGCCCGCAGCTTGGACGGCGCGCAGGTTAGCCGCCTTGACCGCCATACCGAGCCGATGTCCGCGATGGTCGCGGCGCACGATCGTGCCCCACTGGTAGGCGTTCTCGGGATCGTCAGCGCTCAAGGAGAGCGTGGACTGCGCGGCGACCTCACCATCGGGAGCGATCGCCACCGTCTCGAAGATCGTGCGACCCATCTCCTTCACCTTGGCGCGGCGGATCTTGAACCCCTCGGGAGTCATCGCGTCGGCCTCGAACTCGAGGTCGCCTGTGGGCGCATCGAGAGAGAGCTGGTTGTGCAGGTGGACGAGGGAGGCGATGAGCTCCTCGGGGATGTCGTCGACGTACGTCTCGAGGCGGTAGTCGCGGTGGTGTGGCGTCGCCTCGTCGATCCAGGCCTGAATCTGGTCGTCCGGCACTGGCAGCTCCATGATGCGGCGTACTTCGACGTTGGCCAGGGCGAAGCTGCGTTTCTCGAGGAACGTGCGGTACGCGTGGTCGTCCCGGTCTTCGAACGCGAGGGTGGCCTCGGCGAGCAGGTCGGTGCGCCCGGCGGCGCGGGCCTGGTCGACGACGAAGTCGGTCAGCGCCGAGCCGATGCCGCGCCCCCGATGTTCGGGGGCCACGTGCACGCCCAGGAAGGCGAAGTTGGTGTTGTCCAGCTGCGGCAGGATCATCAAGGCGTTGCCGAGCATGACGGGCTGTCCGGGCGGGGAGTCGTCGGCGAACGCAGCGAAGAGGTGGTAGGTCTCGGCCGGCTCCTCGCGGCGGAACATGACGGCGCACTCGCGCTCGGACCAGTAGGGCATGTGCTCGCGCCCGTGCAGCTCGGCGGCGCGCATGATCCCGTAGAACCGGGAGAACAGCGCGTCGTCGTGGATGTCGAAAGAAGTGATCCTCACGTTGACGAGGGTAGGGAAAACGCCCATCCCGCCACCAATGCTTTTTCGCCAGCCGCCCCGGCTGCCGCTGCCCGCCTCGCCTGCCCCAGCCTGCCCCCGCCTGTTCTTGCCTGTTCTTGCCTGTTCCCAAGGCACGTGCCCAGTGCCCGCCGCACGTTTGCCTTGTTCACAAGCCAGCTGGCTTGTGAACAAGGCAAACGGGCCGCTGTGAGATGGCACTTGCCTTGGGGAGTTCGTATGACGGAGCGGCTGGACTTCCCGCGCGAGTCAGAGCTTGCGAAGGCGGACGTAGCGAACGGAGTGGTCGCGGTCCTTGCGCAGCACGAGAGTGGCGCGACTGCGGGTCGGCTTGATGTTCGTGTCGAGGTTGGGACCGTTGATCGAGTCCCAGATCTCCTCCGCCTGCGCGATCGCCTCGACCTCGCTGAGGTGCGCATATCGCGTGAAATATGATGCTGGATCGCGAAACGCCGTCTCGCGCAGCCGCAGGAACCGCTCGGTGTACCACCTGCGGATGTCGGGAGTCGCGGCGTCGACATACACGGAGAAGTCGAAGAAGTCCCGCACGGACAGGGCAGCCCGCCCATCGGCCGTGAGCCGGGGCGCCTGCAGGACGTTCAGGCCCTCGATCAGCACGATGTCCGGGCGCCCCACAGTCAGGCGGCGGTCGGGGACGACGTCGTACTCGAGGTGGGAGTACACCGGTGCGGTGACCTCCTCCCGGCCGGACTTGATATCGATGACGAACCTGAGCAGCGCTCTGCGGTCGTACGACTCCGGGAATCCCTTCCGGTTCAGCAGGCCGCGTCGTTCGAGCTCGACATTCGGGTAAAGGAAACCGTCGGTGGTGACCAGTGCGACGTCAGGGTGCTCGGGCCAGTGGGCGAGCAGGTCACGCAGCAACCGCGCGGTCGTCGACTTGCCCACGGCCACAGACCCGGCGATCCCGATCACGAAGGGCGTCCGCTCCGGCTGGCGGGCGCCCAGGAACGCCTCCGTGTCCCGGTGCAGCGCGCCGACGTGGCGGACGTACAGGCTGAGCAGCCGCGAGATCGGCAGATAGACGTCGGACACCTCGTCGAGGTCGAGCTCCTCACCCAGGCCACGCAGCCGTTCCACCTCCTCCGCCGAGAGAGGTAGCGGCATCGATTCGGCGAGGGCTGCCCAGGCGGCACGATCCAGCTCGACGTACGGGGAGAGCTCATCCGAGGGCATGCGCGCCATTGTGGCGTGACCGCTGGCCGGGCGCGCAACGAGGCCTGCAGCCGGGTCGCCCGGCGTGGCGCGTGGGTAGGCTGTGCGCCATGCGCGGGAACGACGTCCGGTGGGCCGCGGCGGGTGCGTCCTGGTCGACAGGTGGCGGAGCCGCATGATCATCGGGGTCGGGATCGACGTCGTCGACGTGGCGCGGTTCGGTACGACGCTCACCCGCACACCCGCCCTGCGCGAGCGGCTGTTCACTCCTACCGAGCTGGCGCGGCCACTGGCCTCGCTGGCGGCCAGGTTTGCCGCGAAGGAGGCGCTCGCCAAGGCTCTGGGGGCCCCGGCCGGACTGCACTGGGTCGACGCCGAAGTGCACACCGACGAGACCGGGCGTCCGTCGTTGGTCATGCGCGGTTCGGTGGCCCGCCGCGCGGCGGAGCTCGGGGCGCGGCGCGTCCATGTGTCCTTGTCACACGATGCCGGCATCGCTTCGGCCGTCGTCATACTCGAGGACTGACGTTGCGGCGTTGCTGGCCGTCCGTTTCCCTTGTGAACTAGGCAAGCGCCCTGTTCCCAAGGCGTATTTGCCTAGTCCTGCAGCCACCTGGCTTGTGAACTAGGCAAACGCCACCGCGCGGTTGAAGCGGTGCCCCGGCTGAGGACTAGGCTCCGTCCATGGCTGCCGAGCTGACCGTGCTGCATGAGGGGTACGCCACGGCCGAGGGCGTCGCGTCCAGCGTCACCTTCGTCCGCGACAGGGACGTCCTGGTCGTGGTCGACCCCGGAATGGTCCGCGATCCGCAGTTGATCCTTGCGCCGCTGACTGCACGGGGAGTCCAGGCAGCCGACGTCACGGACGTCGTGCTCAGTCACCATCATCCTGACCACACCTGGCACATTGCGCTCTTTCCGGCGGCCCGCGTGCACGACGTCTGGGCGGTCTATCAGGGCGATCAGTGGGACGACCAGCCCGCGGAGGGTCGACGGTTGTCCGAGCACGTCCGACTCATCGAGACGCCGGGCCACAGCCCGCAGGACATCACGACTCTCGTCGAGACAGACGAAGGTCTGGTGGCCTGTACGCACCTGTGGTGGCATGAGTCAGGACCCGCAGAGGACCCCCTTGCCACCGACCTGTCGGCCCTGCACGCCGCTCGCGCCCGGCTCCTCGACCTCGGCGTGGTCCGCATCGTCCCCGGCCACGGACCGGCGTTCGTGCCCGGCCCGGCGACCCCCCGCTGAGAAGGGTCGGTTCCCCGGGTATGGCGGCTTCTTGTACGTCATCGACGACGACCAGCTGATCGCGACGCAGGGCAGAAGCGAGCGCAGCCAGGTGAACGCCCTGCACCTTCGCCGGTTCTGCGAGAATGGCGCCATCGGCCAGAGTTCTTCGGCCAGGTTTACGGGGAGGCTGCATGCGTCAGGCGCACGTCGTTGACGACATCCGCGCCGCCGAGAAGGCCCTGATGGCGACGCTGCCCGAGGGCATGCTCATGCAGCGAGCAGCTGCTGGCCTGGCCACGGTGTGCGCGCAGTTCCTGGGTGACGACCCCGGCGTCTACGGATCACGGATCCTGGTCGTCGCCGGTGACGGCGACAACGGTGGGGACGCCCTGTTCGCCGGGGCGAGGTTGGCGGAGCGTGGCGCACAAGTCGATGCCGTGCTTGCGGGCACGCGCGCGCACGAAACCGCTCTTGCGGCTCTGCAGCAGACGGGTGGCCGGTTGGTCGTGACGCCGCGGGACAGGTATGACCTCGTCCTCGACGGCGTGGTCGGCATCGGTGGCCGGCCCGGTCTCGCCGACGACGTGGCGGCGCTGTTTCGTCGCGTGGCCGGACCAGTCGTGGCCGTCGACGTTCCGTCCGGAGTCGACGTTGACACGGGTCGGCTCGACGGAGACCATGTCGAGGCCGATGTCACGGTGAGCTTCGGAACCCACAAGGTGGCGCACTTCGTCGAGCCGGCGGCGCTTGCGTGTGGCGTGGTCGAGCTCGTCGACATTGGTCTCGGCCCCCACCTGGGCGCGCCGGACATCGAGGTGCTGCAGTCCCCGGACGTACGCCGCTTGATTCCCCGGCCCGAGCCGACCGCGCACAAATACACCCGCGGCGTTCTCGGCGTCGTGGCCGGTTCGCCCCAGTACACCGGTGCGGGAGTGCTGGTCGTGTCAGCCGCGGCAGCGACCGGCCTGACCGGAATGATCCGCTACGAAGGCGCGAGCGACGACCTGATCCGTGCGACGGCGCCGGAAGTCGTGATCGGGCCCGGGCAGGTGCAGGCCTGGGTGGTGGGGTCGGGACTCGGACGTGGTCTCGGCTCGCAGGTGGCGTCGGTCCTGGGTGAGCGGCTGCCGACCGTCGTCGATGCAGACGCCCTACGGCACCTGCCGTCTCGGTGTGAGACGCCGACCATCCTGACGCCACACGCCGGTGAGCTGGCGAACATGCTCGACGTGCCGCGCGCCCAGGTGGAGGCGGAGATGCTCGCGTCGGCGCAGGATGCGGCCGAACGGTGGAACGCTGTCGTGCTGCTCAAAGGAGGTCGATCGGTCATCGCGGCTCCGGACGGGCGCGTCCGGGTGAACACCACGGGGGTGTCGTGGCTCGCGACTGCAGGCGCGGGCGACGTACTCTCCGGCGTCATCGGGGCGTTGCTGGCGGCCGGGCTCGACTGTTTCGACGCAGCGTCGGCCGGGGCGTGGCTGCACGGATCGGCGGCCGCCCTCGCGTCTGACGGCGGCCCGATCGTCGCCACCGACGTGGTGGCCGCCCTCCGCGAGACCGTGCGTCGTACCCTCGCCGGCTGACTGGCCGGAAGCGTTTGCCTTGTTCACAAGCCAGGTGGCTTCTGAACAAGGCAAATCCACCTACGTCTCTAGGCAGGTGGCTTGTTCACTAGGCAAACGCCCACGGCCAGGAGGGCGGCGCGGTCGCTCGCCACTCCGGGCCAGCGTGGCCTTCGTGGTCGTTCGCCTGAGGCTTGCCGGCCACGCACCCCACTGTCCGGCCGACCCTGGCTGACACAATGGTCGGGCCATGACTGCTGCCGCTGCGGACACCCCCGCACACCCAGGCGACCCGGCCCGGGCGGAGGCAGTCGTCGACCTCGACGCGATCCGCGCCAACGTCGCCTCACTCAAGCAGCACGTGGACGGGCGCGAGCTGATGGCCGTCGTCAAGGCAGACGGATACGGCCACGGCATCGTCCCGTCGGCCCGTGCCGCGCGAGCCGGTGGCGCTGACTGGCTCGGGGTCGCCCTGCTCAGCGAGGCGCGTCAGCTCCGGGCGGCCGGCGACACCGGCCCGATCCTGTCGTGGCTCGCCGTGCCGAGAGAGCGGTATGCCGACGCCGTGCGCGACGGGATCGAGGTGTCGGCGTACTCCGTCGACCAGCTGCACGACATCGCCGCTGGTGCGCGGGAGGTAGGCAGTCCCGCCGCCGTCCAGCTCAAGCTCGACTCCGGCCTCGGGCGTGGCGGCGCCCCTCCCGACGACTGGCCCGCACTGGTCGCCGCCGCTGTCAGCCTGCGCGACCAGACGCTGGTCGACGTGAGCGGCATCTGGTCCCACCTGGCGTGCTCCGACGACCCCGGCCATCCGTCGATCGCCGCGCAGACCACGGCGTTCGAGACCGCCGTCGCCTATGCCGTCGGCGCCGGACTCGAGCCGCGCCAGCTGCACCTGGCCAACTCCGGTGCCGTCCTCGCCAGCCCAGCGACGTGGTGCACCACGGTCCGGCCCGGCATCGCGATCTACGGCATCTCGCCCTTCGCCGACGCCTCGTCTCCAGTGCCCCTTCGGCCGGCGATGACGCTGCGGTCGACAGTTGCCCTGGTCAAGCACGTACCGGCCGGTCACGGCGTCTCCTACGGCCACGCCTACGTCACCCCCGCGGCTACCCGGCTGGCGTTGATTCCCCTCGGGTATGGCGACGGGGTCCCTCGCCATGCGTCCAGCCGGGCCCAGGTCTGGCTGGGCGGCCAACGGCATACGATCGCCGGCCGGGTCTGCATGGACCAGTTCGTCCTCGACGTGGGAGACCAGGTGGTCGCGGCCGGCGATCAGGTCGTCGTCTTCGGCCCGGGCGAAGACGGCGAGCCCACCGCCCACGAATGGGCCGACGCGGCCGGCACGATCGGCTACGAGATCGTGACCCGGATCGGCCCGCGAGTCCCGCGACGCTACGTCGGCGAGCTCGCCGCGACCGCGGAGCCGCGACCGTGAGCGGCGACGACTCCGGCCGGTCGGGCCTGATCAGGCGGTACGCCGGGATCGCGGGCGCAGCAGTCGGGGTGATCGCCGCCGGAGCGGCCGCCGCCGTCCTCGCCGAGCGCAAGGCCATCGCGCGGCGTCGTGCGGCCGCGCCCGAACCTCTCGGCTCGGTCCGCGGTCACCCCAGGACCGTGGTCGCCGATGACGGGCTCGAGCTCTACGCGGAGCTCGACGAGGTGACCGCCGGCGACGCGGACAACCCGGGCCCTACGCTCGTCTTCATCCACGGCTATGCCCTCACCCATGACTGCTGGCACTTCCAGCGACTCGCCTTGCGCGGACAGCACCGGATGGTGTTCTACGACCAACGCTCGCACGGCCGTTCGGCACGGTCTCGCTCCGAGCACTGCACGTTCGACCAGCTCGGCCGCGACCTTGCGGCGGTGCTCGACCAGGTCGTGGGGGACGGCCCGGTCATCCTGATCGGGCACTCGATGGGCGGCATGACGATCATGGCGCTCGCCGAACAGCACGCGGACTGGTTCCGCGACCGCGTCGTCGGTGTCGGTCTGATGTCGACCAGTGCGGGTGGTCTCGAGGCGTCGGCGCTTGGCCTGCCGGGGCTGCCCGGCCGCCTCGTGCGCCGGCTGTCCCCGGCCCTGATGGCGACGATGGCCCGCGCGCCGAATCTCATCGAACGCAGCCGCCGCGTGGGCTCGGATCTCGGCTTCGTGGTGACGCAAAGGCTGGCGTTCGGAACCCCGGTCCCGGTCGAGTACGTCGACTTCACCGACGAGATGCTGGCCGCGACGCCGTTCGACGTCGTGGCTGACTTCTTTCCCGGTTTCGACACCCATGACCGCTACCACGCGCTCGAAGTGATCGCGCGTGTCCCGACGACGGTGCTCGCCGGCGGACGCGACCAGATCACGCCGATCTCGCACAGCCGCGAGATCGCCAGCCGGATCCCGGCCGCGGAGTTCGTCGAGCTGTCCGAGGCCGGGCACATGGTGCTGCTCGAGTTCCATGACGAGGTGACAAAGGCAGTGGAGCGGCTCGTCGTACGCGCGGGCGAACATCATGAGTGACCTCCAGGTCGTCGAGGCCGAGCCGGACGACGCCGAGGTGATCCGTGACGTGATCCACGCGGCCTTCGCACCGCGCCCGCACCTCGACCCGCCGAGCTCCGCACTGTCCGAGACCTCCGAGTCCGTGGCCGCTGCCCTGGCAGAGCACGGCGGTTTGCTCTGCCGCGTCGACGGGCTGCCCGCGGGTGCCGTGCTGTTCGAAAGGGAAGCCGTGGGGGAGAGCACCACGCTGGCCCTGCGCCGGGTCAGCGCTGTTCCGCACTTCCAGACGCGCGGCGTCGCCTCCGCCATCGTCGGGGTGGCCGAGGAGGTGGCGGCGGCTCGTGGCTACGACGACGTGACGCTGCGGGCGCGTACCGAGTTGCCGTCGACGCTGGTGTTCTGGCGGCGTCGTGGCTACCGGGAGCTGTGGCACGAAGGGCCGACCGTCGTTCTCGGCAAAGCATTACCTGTCGAGCTCGCCACCGGATCCGGCGAGGCGACTCACGCGGTCGGACGGTGCCTGGCCGGCATGTGCGCTCCGGGCGACGTGGTGATCCTGACCGGCGAGCTCGGCGCCGGCAAGACGACGCTCGCGCAGGGGATCGGCACCGGGCTCGGGGTGCGTGGCGACGTGACCTCGCCGACGTTCGTCATCTCGCGGGTGCATCCGTCCCTCGTCGGTGGCCCTGCGTTGATCCATGTCGACGCATACCGGCTCGGTGACGAGGCCGAGCTCGACGACCTCGACCTCGACGCGTACGTCGACTCAGGTGTGACCGTGGTCGAGTGGGGCGAGGGTATTGCCGAGGCTCTGTCGGACGCACGGCTGCGGGTCCAGGTCCTGCGCTCGAGAGGGGCTGATGCCTTCGACATCGGTGACGACCCGCGAACGGTGACGGTCACCCCCGTCGGAGCACGCTGGGTCGGTGCCGGTGTCCGGTCGCGCCTGCTCGGATGTGCTGACGTCGACTGACGCTCACTAGGCTGGGCGGACCATGTTGCTCGCCTTCGACACCGCGACCCACGCCGTCACGGTGGCCCTGCACTCGGGGACCGCCGCTGGTGACGTGGTCGCCGAGCACACCGTGGTCGACGCCCTGCGCCATGGCGAGCTGCTGGCGCCGGGTATCCAGCACGTGCTCGCGGCGGCAGGTATCTCGCCCCGCGACCTCACCCGGATCGCTGTCGGCGTCGGCCCTGGTCCGTTCACCGGGCTGCGTGTCGGGATCGTCACCGCC
The DNA here is from genome assembly GCA_031365435.1 of Nocardioidaceae bacterium. Taxonomy (GTDB): domain Bacteria; phylum Actinomycetota; class Actinomycetes; order Propionibacteriales; family Nocardioidaceae; genus JANLYC01. Next base: position 7,282 of record JANLYC010000418.1, on the reverse strand, counting down.
CGCACGATGGCCGCCGTCCTCGACATCCCGGTGGACGGCGTCTGCACGCTCGACATCCTCGCCGCGGCCGTCACCGATCAGCCTGGCGGCTTCCGTGTGGCCACCGATGCGCGCCGCAAGGAGGTCTACTGGGCGGCGTACGACGGACGAGGCCGTCGGGTGAGCCCGCCGGCCGTCGACCGGCCGGAGGCCGCGGCATACGACGGTCCGGTTGCCGGCCGTGGTCCCCAGCTGTACCCGGCTGCGTTCCCTGCGGCCATCGACCCGGACAACCCGAGCGCGGCCGCCTTGGCCCGGGCGGTCGCCCACAGGACGGTCGAGCTGCTGCCGCCCGTACCGCTCTACCTGCGCCGGCCAGATGCTGCCACCCCCGGACAACGCAAGCAGGTCCTGTGAGAGGGATCCGCGCCGCCACACCGGCAGATCTCGACACCGTCGTCGTGCTCGAGCTCGAGGTCTTCGGCACGCAAGCCTGGTCGCCACGGTCCGTGGAAGACGAGTTCAGGGACCTCGGCGACACCCGGGCGATCTGGCTGGCTGAGGAGACCACGGCCGACGGGGTGACCCCGGTCGGTTACGCCGTCGGACGCTTCGTCGACGAGATCGCTGACGTCCAGCGCGTGGCCGTGCTCCGGAGTCGGCGTCGGCACGGAGTGGGTGGCCGGCTGCTGGGCAGCCTGCTCGACGAGGCCCGCCGACGCGGCTGCCGACGGGCCATGCTCGAGGTGGCGGCCGACAACGTAGCCGCGTGCACGTGGTACGAGAGCGAGGGATTCCGCGAGATCGACCGTCGGCCGCGCTACTACCCCGGCGACGTGGACGCGCTCATACTGGCCAAGTCGCTCACCACGGAGGAGCCGCGATGAACGACGTGCCGCTCGTGCTCGGCATCGAGACCTCGTGCGACGAGACCGGTGTCGGGCTGGTCCGTGGTCACGACCTGCTTGCCGATGCCATCGCGTCGAGCGTGGACGAACATGCCAGGTTCGGCGGCGTCGTGCCCGAGGTTGCGAGCCGGGCCCACCTCGAGGCCATGGTCCCGACGATCGAACGATCCTGTCGCGAGGCCGGCGTCACGCTGTCGGACGTGGACGCGATCGCCGTCACGTCCGGACCCGGCCTGGCGGGAGCCCTTCTCGTCGGGGTGGCTGCCGCCAAGGCGCTCGCCCTCAGCCTCAGCATCCCGCTGTATGGCGTCAACCACCTTTCGGCTCACGTGGCCGTCGACCAGCTCGAGCATGGTGCCCTCCCCGAGCCCTGCGTCGCACTGCTCGTCAGCGGTGGCCATTCGAGCCTGCTGCTGGTCGAGGACGTCACGGTCGGTGTCGAGCCTCTCGGTGCCACCGTCGACGACGCCGCCGGTGAGGCGTTCGACAAGGTGGCGCGGCTGCTCGGCCTGCCCTTCCCGGGGGGTCCGCACATCGACCGGGTCGCGCGCGAGGGCGCGGTGACGATCGACTTCCCGCGCGGCCTGACGGGTGGTCGTGACCTCGAACGGCACCGCTTCGACTTCTCCTTCTCCGGTTTGAAGACGGCTGTCGCCCGCTGGGTCGAGGCGCGTGAACGGGCCGGTGAGCCGGTCCCGGTGGCAGACGTCGCCGCTTCGTTCCAGGAGGCGGTGTGTGACGTGCTGACGCGTAAGGCGATCGACGCGTGCGTGCGCTCCGGCGCGGACCACCTCGTCATCGGGGGCGGCGTGGCAGCCAACTCTCGGATCAGAACCCTGGCGGAGGAGCGGGCGGCGCAGCACGGCATCGTCGTACGCGTACCGCGGCCGGGTCTGTGCACCGACAACGGCGCGATGGTGGCGGCGCTCGGTGCCGAGGTCGTTCGACGAGGTCGTCCGCCGTCGGCGTTGGACATTCCCGCAGACTCGTCGATGCCGATCACCACTGTCGTCGCCTGAGCTGAACACAGCGGCGCTGGGCTCAGGGGTTCGCGGCCAGCTGGTACGGCGCGATCAGCGAGTCCGCTACGGCCGGCTGAGGCGACGTCGCGAGCTCACACCGGCCCGACTCGGTGCACCGCACGATCGCCGATTTCGCCTGGTCGATCGTGATGATGGTGAGCGCGTTGTCCGCTTCGAAGGTGGCCCGTCCGAAGGTCCCCGGGGTGGTGAACTCGCGGATCACCGCGCCCGTCCTCGAGTCGAGGATCGCGGTCGCCCGCGGGCCGAAGCCCTCGGTGTCCGAGGCGACGGCGAAGACGCGCGACCCGTCAGGTGAGAACTCCGTCGGCCGCCACGCACAGCTGCGCCACAGCTCGCTCGCGTCGGAGGTGGAGAGCATGGCACTGCAGGCGCGCTCGCCCTTGCCCATGTCGGTGGTGCGTCCCGCCATCAGGCCGTTTGCCTGGTCGGCGGCCGACACTGAGACCATGGTGGGCCAGGGCTGCTCGACCACGGCCGGTGAGCCCTGGCTGAAGTCGGCGCGCCCGACGACCTGATGTCCACCTGCGGTGACAGCGTTGAAGATCGCGACACCCTGTTCGACATCCATGACCTGCTTGACATGGAGCTGGTCGGTGAACGCGTACTGCGTCGGGCCGCGCAGGTTGTCGGCATACACGATCGAGTCGCCGCTGCCCGCGCCCCCGGTCGAGTCGACCCCGTGGATGGCGAACGCCACGGCCCCGTTGTGGTCGATCGCGGGCTGGCTGGCGTACGGTGCGCCGGGCAGGGCAGAACCAGGGCCGGTCGCGACCGTCGTCGTGCCGGTACGGGTGTCGAGCACGAAGCCGGCCACGCCATCGGAGAACGCCGCCGCATCGACGACCAGGGACGTGCCCTTGGGGTCGTAGACGTCAGCCGGCAGGTTCGGGATGTCGGTGCTCTGGCCGTCCAGCATGAGCGCGGTCTTGTAGATGTACGGCACGGTCGGCGCCGGGCCGGTGGGCAGACCGCGGAGCATGATGTCGGTGACCGGTGCAGTGTCCGTCGAGTCCGGGGAGGTCGCGCCGCTGGTTCCGGGACTACCGAGCGTGTTGTCCGGGCCGGCCACGTTGGACGTGTTCCCGTTGTCAAGCAGAGTCGCGCCAACGGGTATGCCGACCGCCGCCAGGGCCACGACCGCTGCCCCTGAGGCAATCCGACGGCGTAACCGGATCCGCCGGGCCTGCCGCAGCGTCGCAGAGGTCAGGTCGACACGCGGCGCCTCGGCGGCGTGCCGCTGCAGGCTCTCGCGCATCTGCGTCTCGAACTCGCGTCCTGAGCCCGGGGGCGGACCGAAGCTGCTCATGCCTCACCACCAAGCAGCTCGGGGTTCGCGAGAACCGAGGCGCGCATCGCCGCAATTGCTCGCGAAGTCTGGCTCTTGACGTTGCCGATGGAGCAGCCGAGCACGGCTGCCGTGTCGGCCTCGGTGAGATCCTCGTAGTAGCGCAGCTCCACCGCCGCTCGCTGCTTGGCCGGCAACGTCTGGACCACCTGCCACATGGCGTCACGCGTCTCGGCGTCTGCGCCCGGCGGCGGAGCGCCGACGCCTGGCTCGGGCAGTTGCTCGGCGCTGCGTTCGTTGCGTCGCCACGCGCGCCGCCAGAGGCTGGTGTTCTCGTTGATGATGATGCGCCGCACGTAGGAGTCGATGGCCCCACGGTCGCGCAGCCGGTCCCACGTCAGATAGGTCTTGGCCAGCGCAGTCTGAACAAGATCCTCGGCGGTGTGGTGGTCGGACGTGAGCAGGTAGGCGAATCGCAGCAGGGCATGCTGGCGCGCTTCGACGAACGCGACGAAGTCCGCCTCGGTCTGGTCCAACCCCTGTGACCTGCCCACGGCAGGCAAGCCTAATTGCTGGGGTACCGCGACGACTGCGCTCATCTCTCACCTCCCTGGTTCCACGCCTGACGCGCCTCTCTCGACGCACGCTGAACGGACGCGGTGACCTCACCGAAAGGTTGCATGTGCTAACGGGCGGAGTCGGCCCCCGACCGAGGCGGCGGGCAGGCGCGGGGCTCGACGAGGAGGGCAACGGCAGATCCGGGTGTGCGGCTGAGCAGGAGCGTGGCGGGCTGGGCGCCGGAGAGCCCCAGTCGAGCCCGCAGGGCCTCGGGAGTCACGGCAATGCCGCGCTTCTTGATCGTCAACGGACCGACGTCCCTGGCTCGGAGCGCCGACCGGAGCAGCTTCTCCTTGAACGGCAGCACGTCGATGACCTCGAACGCCCGGGCGAACGCCGTGTGGACCAGTGCGTCACTACTCACGTACGCCAGGTGCTCGTCGAGCAGCCAGCCGTCGACCAGCGCCGCCACCGAGGTCACCAGATGAGCACGGATCACGGCGTCGTCCGGCTCGTAGACGAACGCCGCTGGTGGAGCCGTCACCGGGTCGGACGCGGCCTCGCGGTCAGTGAGGCTCGCCGGCTCGGTGCCTCGTCGGAGCAACGTGGCACGGGCGCGGACGGGGTCGTCGAGTCCGGACCAGAGTGCCGCTTCCTTGAGATCACCGCCCCAGCTCACCCATTCCGCCTCGACGCCGGGCGGGACGAGGTCGTGCGGGATTCCGGGAGCCACCTTGACGACGGCTCGCCCGGCCAACAGTTCCAGCACGAACGCCCACGGCGGTGAGTAGGCGGCCGGGTCGAAGGTTCGTCCCTTCGGCGTACGTCTGGCCGGGTCGGCGAACACCACGTCGTAGGAGGTCGCGTCCACGTGGGCTGCGTCCTCCACCAGGACCTCACCGGCCAGGTCGAAGGCGGCCAGGTTCGCCGCCGCCACGGCCGCGGTCACGGGGTCCTTGTCCACTCCGGTCACGGCCCGTACCTGGTGGGCGAAGGCGATGAGGTCCGACCCGATCCCGCAGCCGATGTCGACCAACGAGCAGGCGGTGCCGTCCAGCTCCACGAGCCGACCGGCCCGATAGGCCGCCACTGCAGGATGCGTTGCCTGCTCCAGACCGTCCGAGGTGAAGAACATCTGGTCCGCGGCGGCCCCGAATTTCGCAACGGCCCGATGCCGGAGCTCGACCTGGGTCAGGGCGGCCGCTACGTGGGCGGGCTCGTGGTCGCGGCGGAGCCGGGTGGCGAGGGTCAGCACGTTCGAGCCGTCGTATGACGCCGCCGCCCGGTCGAGCAGGGCTCGCCCGGGTGGTGTCAGCAGGAATCCGAAGGCCGCGCCGTCCACGAGTGCATCGTGGCAGACGCGGCCGCGGACGGGTCAGCCCGCGAGCCCGGAGGACGTACGGGCAACGTGGAAGACGTCGGCCCACTTGTCGAAGGTTCCGTGTCTGGCGATGTAGGTGATGCGGGTCCCGTACGCACCGACGCTCCGATAGCGGTTGCGGTGCCCGTCCACGGTGAGTCCGTGGTCCCAGACATGTCCGTTCGCCAAGCCCCAGATGCTCCGTTGGTGCCAGCGGTTCTCGACGTAGTGCCCGTCACCTGCGCGTCGGTCAGCGCGAAGCGTTGCCATGGTGGCGCCGTGCGCCTGCAACATCATCCAGTGCTCGCCGTCAGGCGCCTCCCAGGCGCACCGTCGCGAGGTCCTCAGCACGCGATGCCACGTCCGGGGCAGGTCGGCGAACACGGCGCCGCGGTCGTTGCCGCAGGTGACAGTGCGCTCCACGACGGCCGCGCGTGAGGCGGCGCCAGACGCGGCTTCGACAGCCTGCGCCGGACTGCTGAGCGCCGCGAGCAGGACGATCGGAAGGGCCGCCGCCATGCTCGAGGCACGGCCGAGGTGACAGCGGAGTGTCGTCTTTGCTCCTGGTGCCTTCATGATTTCCCCCTGGTCGGCTGATGCGAATGGTGTTGTCCACAGGAGGACGCGAAACCGGCCCGAAATGTTGCAGTGCCTGCGAAGCCGTTGCGGAGCCGCTTGGCCCAGGGGGCGTTGGCACTCCCCTGACCAGAGTGCTAGATTCGGATCTGGCACTCTCCCTAGGGGGCTGCCAAACGGGAAGGTCACGGCACCCGCGACGACGTGAACTCCTCGACCTGCAACACCATCCGTCCGATGAGCAACTGCCTCTCTGTTCTCAGTGAAAGGTGAGGTCCAGCACGTGTCTGTCAGCATCAAGCCGCTCGAAGACCGCATTCTCGTCCGCACGCTCGAAGCCGAGCAGACCACGGCCTCCGGCCTGGTCATCCCAGACACGGCCAAGGAGAAGCCCCAGGAGGGCGAGGTCCTGGCTGTGGGTCCGGGTCGTGTCGACGACAGCGGCAACCGCGTTCCGCTCGACATCTCCGTGGGTGACAAGGTCATCTACAGCAAGTACGGCGGCACCGAGGTCAAGTACGCCGGCGAGGAGCTTCTCATCCTCTCCGCGCGTGACGTCCTCGCCGTCATCGAGAAGTAAGCACCTTTCTCGACTTCTGGCGCGCCCCGGCCGTCCCATCACCGGGCGCCGGGGCGTTGCCTTTCGACCACCCGCCTTCGTGCCGGGACCAACCGCGACGTACGCCGATGCGTACGGCGCGGGACCCGTACCACCCGTCCGTTCGTGAGAAGGACCCTTCATGCCAAAGATTCTTGAGTTCGACGAGCACGCCAGGCGCGCCCTGGAGCGCGGCGTCGACGCACTCGCCAACACCGTCAAGGTGACGCTCGGCCCCAAGGGCCGTTACGTCGTCCTCGACAAGAAGTGGGGCGCCCCGACCATCACCAACGACGGCGTGACCGTCGCACGTGAGGTCGAGCTCGACGACCCGTTCGAGAACCTCGGTGCACAGCTCGCCAAAGAAGTCGCCACCAAGACCAACGACGTCGCAGGCGACGGCACCACCACCGCCACCGTCATCGCTCAGGCGCTCGTGCACGAGGGCCTGCGGGCCGTCGCGGCCGGCGCCAACCCGATGGACCTCAAGCGGGGCATCGACAAGGCCGTCGAGGCGGTCAACGAGGCGCTCAGCAAGGTCGCTCGTGACGTCGACTCCACCGAGGACATGGCCCACGTCGCGACGATCTCGGCGCGTGACTCCCTCATCGGCGATCTCATCGCGCAGGCCTTCGACAAGGTCGGCAAGGACGGCGTCATCACGGTCGAGGAGTCCAACACGTTGGGCACCGAGCTCGAGTTCACCGAGGGCATGCAGTTCGACAAGGGCTATATCTCCCCGTACTTCGTGACCGACGCCGAGCGGATGGAGGCGGTCCTCGACGACCCGTACATCCTCGTCAATCAGGGCAAGATCTCCGCGATCCAGGACCTGCTCCCCCTGCTGGAGAAGGTCATTCAGGCTGGCAAGCCGCTGTTCATCATCGCCGAGGACCTCGACGGCGAGGCGCTGTCGACGCTGGTCGTCAACAAGATTCGCGGGACCTTCACCGCCGCCGCGGTCAAGGCGCCGGC
>JANLYC010000390.1:0-2308 GCA_031365435.1 Nocardioidaceae bacterium | reverse complement strand
CGGCCTCCACACGCAGACCCAGGATGTCGCCGTCGAGCGCGCCGGTGAACCGGCCGGCCCCGGCGCCCGCCTCGACCTCGAACGACAGCGCGCCGTCGCCGTCGCCGAGCTCGGCCGTCACCGCGGCGTACGGCGCGGGCTGCGGCAGCGGCCAGGCGCCCGGTCCCGCGGCCTCCACCGCGACGAACCCCGGCGCGACCAGGTCGACGAGCCGCCGCCGGGCGACGATCGTGAAGGTCCCCAGCACGCGCGCCAGTCTGGCAGCCGGCGTGAGTACGGTCGGGGCATGACTCCCGCGGAGCTGTTGACCGACGCCTTCACCCGCATCCGCGAAGGTGTCGCGCGCGCCGTCGATGAGCTGACCGTGGCCGAGCTGACTCATCGTCCCGAGCCCGGCGCCAACTCCATCGCCTGGCTGGTCTGGCACCTCGCCCGCGTCCAGGACGACCACGTGGCCGAGATCGCCGGCCACGAGCAGGTGTGGACCGCCGATGGCTTCGTCGACCGGTTCGGACTGCCGTTCGAGCCGTCGGCGACCGGGTACGGCCAGACCGGCGACGAGGTGTCGGCGGTGCGCGTGGAGAGCGACCTGCTGGCGGCGTACGTCGCCGCGGTCACCGAACGGACCATCGCCTACGTCGCGACTCTCGGCCCAGAGGACCTCGACCGCGTCGTCGACGAGCGCTGGGACCCGCCCGTGACCCTGGGGGTGCGGCTGGTCAGCGTCCTCGGCGACGACCTGCAGCACCTCGGCCAGGCGTCGTACCTGCGAGGGCTGCTCACCGCGGCGGGCTGACGAAAAGAGAGGTGGCCAGGGGCGGGGTCGAACCGCCGACCTTCCGATTTTCAGTCGGACGCTCGTACCAACTGAGCTACCTGGCCGTGCCCTCGGAACAGGTCCAGTGGGCGTCGCACACCTTACCGGAGCGCTCTGCCGCCCAGGGAAATCGGGTGCTCCGCATGAGGCTGGCGGAGTTGGGACGCCCTAGGCCGCACCCCTATGCTGATCCGCGTTCTGGCCCCCATCGTCTAGCGGCCCAGGACCCCGCCCTTTCACGGCGGTAGCACGGGTTCGAATCCCGTTGGGGGTGCCACCTTCCGGGGCTGCTGACCGGTTCTTGCGATCGCTCATCGAGGGCTCCGGATCGCGTCATCAGGCAAAGCCATGGGTACACCTGCTGACGCGCGAGGAGGCTCTTGCGATGCGGGGGTGCCCGCACGATCCACGACATCCCGGACGACGCCCTCCCGCGGCAGCGCTGCGGACCAACGCCTGGCCGAGCTGATCGCCAACCGCGGCCCGCTCGTGGTCACCGAACCTGTGCTGATGGAGGTGTTGGCCGGCGTGTGCAGTGAGGCGCGGGAGGCGGATCTACGACGACTGTTGCTGAGTTTCGGGTTCGTGCCGTTCGACGCGGTCACCGACTTCGACGCCGCCGCGAGGATCTACCGCCGTTGTCGGCAGGTGGGCGTGACCCCGCGCGGGATGGTCGACTGCATGACCGCCGCCGTCGCGCACCGTCGCGGAGCAATGCTGCTCTCGTGGGACGCCGATCTGGAGCGTGTCGCTCGGGTCATCGGTGTCGAGCTGGACGAGGCTTCGCTGCACGCCTGATGCGGACGCACGCATCGGGCCTCCGCCGATTGGTCACAAACCGCAAGCTCGAGGGACGCGAACTGCGGTTTGTGACCAATGGTTGGACGTTCGCCCGCATCGGCGGCCGCAGGCACGCGCTCGCGTCCAGGTGAGTCCAGCCCGCATCCGAGCGCCACATGGCGCCCAGCGAGACCCGCGAGCGGCCCGACTCCTGCCCCCAGCGCGAAAAGAATCGGCTGCTCTTCCTTGACGACTCGCCACTAAACCGGTTTAGTAGCGCCATGGCATCTCGGCCCACGATCGCGGACGTCGCCCGTGTGGCGGGTGTTTCCAGGGGTGCCGTCTCCTTCGCGCTCAACGGCCGGCCGGGAGTCGCCGACGCCACCCGCGACCGGATCCGGGCCGTGGCGGCCGAGCTCGGGTTCACGCCCAGCCACCGGGCGCGCGCGCTGTCCTCGTCGCGATCGCTGACTGTCGGACTCGTGATCGCCCGGCAGCCGGAGACGCTGGGTGCCGACCCGTTCTTCCCGGCGTTCATCGCTGGCATCGAGATGACCCTGGCTGGCCGCGGCCAGGCCCTGCTGCTGCAGGTGGTCGCCGACCAGGAGTCCGAGAGCCGCAGCTATGAGTCCCTCGCTGGCAGCGGTCGGGTCGACGGGGTCTTCCTCACCGACCTGCGCGTCGACGACCCCAGGCCGGCGTTGCTCGAAT
>JANLYC010000374.1:0-2023 GCA_031365435.1 Nocardioidaceae bacterium | reverse complement strand
CGAGCGCGCACTCCGGCTGCGCTGGCGGCCGGTTCGACGGTCAGCGGCCTGCTGGCGTACGTCTTCTTCGCGCTCAGCACCCGCACGCTCGGCGCGGACGCGGCGGCACCCGTGTCTGTCCTGTGGACATATTGGAGCTTTTCAGCCGCTGCGCTGACCTTTCCCCTCCAGCACTGGATCGCGCGCTCCGTCGCTGCGCACGAAGGCGAGGGGTCGGTCCGCAACGCCATCCGTCGGGTCGCGGGTTGGGTCGTCGTCACCGCCCTGGTCGTGGGCGGGCTCTCGTGGCTCACTCGCGGCCAGCTGTTCCATCGCGACGACGTGTGGTTCCCGCTCCTGGTCGTCGTGGTGACGATCGGCTCGGGCTTCATCGGGGTCGTCCGCGGCAGCCTGTCCGCCCGTCGACAGTTCACGAGCGTCGCCGCCGCCCTGGTCGCCGAGAACGCCGTGCGGTGTCTGGCCGCCGTCGTCCTGATCGTCACCGACGTGCACTCGTCGTTGGCGTTCGGCGCCTGCCTGGCTTTCGGCGCACTCGCCGGCTTCCTGTGGCCGTCCGCCCTCCGCTTCTCCAAGCAGCAGTCCAGGGCGACGACGGAGTCCGCCATGCGCTTCATCAGTGGGGCGGCAGGTGGCCAGCTGATCGGTCAGGCCGTGCTCACCGGTGGGCCGGTCGTGCTGGCGCTGTCGGGAGGATCGCCCGCCCAGGTGACCGCGCTGTTCGCCGCGCTGGCGCTGTTCCGAGCGCCGTACACGATCGCCATCGGGCTCGTCTCAGCGCTGACCGGCAGACTGACGCGGCTCGTCGTAGCAGGCCACACGCGGGCCTTGCGCCTGTTCAGGCTGGGCACCTGGGGGGTCACTGCGTCGGCGCTGGTCGGCGCCGCGCTCGTCGGAGCCGGCCTCGGGCCGTGGCTGCTCCGGTTCATCTTCGGTCCGGAGGTACGACTCGACGGGTACCCCTCCATGCTGGTCGCGCTCGGCAGCACGTTCGCGCTCGCGAACCTCGTCGTCACCGTCTCGGTCATGGCGCACAGCCGCAGCGGCGTGATCGCCCGGTCCTGGGTGGTCGGGGTCCTGGCGGGTGCCGCCGTCTTCGTCCTGGTCCGAACCGACGACACGCTCATCGAGACGTGCTGGGCGTTCCTGGCTGCCGAGGCGGTGGCATTCGTCGTCCTGGCCGCAGAGGACTACCGCTCCGGCCTGACACTCGAGCACGGCCGATCAGCGACCGTGGTCGTCAGTGCGGACGCCAGGCATCCTCGGTCTTCGTCAGCTTGAGGATGCTGTCCGGAAGCTTGCCGGTGGCCAGCATCTCCACCGTGACCTGCTCGAACACGTCACGCAAGTTGGCGCGGGCCGCAATCCACACCAGCTGGAGGACGACAGCGGAGTCGTTGTAGTTGACCGACTCGGGACGCAGGCCGTAGACGCTGACCAAGGGACCGTCGACGGCCCTGATGATGTCCGCCACCGTGACGTCGCCGGCCTCCTGCCCCATCCGCCAGCCACCGCTTTGCCCACGAACGCTGCGCACGATGCCGGCCCGTCGTAGGTCCGCCAGGATCGCCTGCAGGAAGCCGTGCGGAATACCCTGCAACCTGCCGAGCTCCTCCGCCGAGACGGGGACACCATCGTCGCGTGCGGCGATCTCGATCAGCGCGCGCAGCGCGTAGTCGGACTTGGCGGAGACTCGCATGGCGCAAGTTTGACAGAAGACGATCCCGGCTCGTCCTGTCGGCGGGTTCACCCGGTCTTCATCCCGGCGCACTACGTTGGTCGGCATGGCCCTCGAGACGGTGCAGCGGCCGCGGTGTGGAGACGTGGTGGGCGGCCCGTGAGCGCCATCATCGACGCGATCACCTCGCTACCACCCCTGGCGGCATACGCGATCATCGCGGCGCTCGTCTTCGGCGAGGCAGCGATCTTCATCGGTTTCGTGCTGCCCGGCGAGACCGCCGTCCTGGTCGGCGGCTTCCTCGCCAGCCGGCACAACCTCGACATCGTCGCCCTGTGCGTCCTGGTG
>JANLYC010000322.1:0-13860 GCA_031365435.1 Nocardioidaceae bacterium | reverse complement strand
GGCCCGTCCGGCGTGGTCGGGACGGTCTTCACCTACCCGTTCCACCCGTTCGACGTCATCGGCTGGGACGGCTGTCTGTACCCCTATGTCTTCAACGTGTCCGACTTCGAGCCGATCACAGGTCGCGTGCACCAGCCGCCGCCGGTGCACCAAGTCTTCGAGGCCTACAACTTCGTGGTGTGCAACTTCGTGCCGCGCAAGGTCGACTACCACCCGCTGTCGATCCCGGTGCCGTACTACCACTCGAACGTCGACAGCGACGAGATCATGTTCTACGTCGACGGTGACTACGAGGCGCGCAAGGGATCCGGCATCGGGAAGGGCTCGATCACGGTGCACCCCGGTGGCCACGCCCACGGGCCCCAGACCGGCGCCTACGAGCGCTCGATCGGTGTGGAGTACTTCGACGAGCTGGCGGTGATGGTCGACACGTTCCGGCCGCTCGAGCTCGGTGAAGGCGGTCAGGCCAGCGACGACGGCGAGTACGCCTGGTCCTGGGCCAAGAACACCGGAGCCGCCGAGCCCCCGTCTCACGGCTGACGCGGAAGGCGCACCGTGAACTTCGTGTCGCCCGGCTGACTTGTCACCGCGACGGTTCCCCCGTGACTGTGCACGATGGCCTCCACGATCGGCAAACCGAGCCCAGCGCCGCCGGTATCGCGGGTCCGCGAGCCGTCCGCACGGGTGAAGCGCTCGAAGGCGTGTTCTTGGAGGGCTGGGGGCAGACCGGGCCCGTCGTCGTGGACCGAGATCTCGACCGCGTCGGTCGCGCGCCCCACGGCGAGCTCGACGAGTGTGCCGCCAGGCGTGTGTCGGCGGGCGTTCGACAACAGGTTGGTCAAGACCTGATGCAGGCGATGCTCGTCACCGGTCACGATCACCGGATCGTCCGGGAGCACGAGCCGCCATCGATGGTCGGGAGCGAGGACGCGCGCGTCGTTGAGGGCTTCGACGGCCAACCGGCTGAGGTCGACCGGCTGAGCCTCGAGCGGCCGACCCGCGTCGAGACGAGCCAGGAGCAGCAGGTCGTCGACCAGGGCTGTCATCCGCACGGACTCCACGTCGACCCGGCTCATCGCGTGGCGCAGGGCAGCCATCTGTTCGGCATCGCTGACGTCGCCACCCATCCGGCGGCTGAGCTCTGCGTAGCCCACGATCGTCGAGAGTGGCGTGCGTAGCTCGTGGGAAGCGTCGGCCAGGAACTGCCGCACCTGCTGCTCGCTCTCGTGCCGCGCGTCGAGAGCCCGCTCGACATGGCCGAGCATGAGGTTCAGGGCTGCACCGAGCTGTCCGACCTCGTTGTCGGGCCGGGTGTACTCGTCCGGGACGCGGGCGGTCGTCCCGACGGCCCCTGTGTCCAGGGGGGTCTGCGTCACCGCCGCTGCCGTGGCCGCCACCTCACGGAGAGGTCGGAGCTGACGACGTACCAGGGTGGTGCCGGCCACTGCGGCCAGACTGACGCCGACCAGTGCGACCAGCGCCTCCCAACCGATGAGCCGCCCCACTGTCGTGTCCACCTCCGTCGTCGGCAGGCCGGTGACGAGCGTGATGCTGCCTGCCTGCCTGACCACGACCCGGTAGCTCCCCAACTCCGGGAGCCGAACGGTCTGCGGCGCCTCGTCCACCGGCACCCTGGCCAGCACCGCGAGCGCCGAGTCGGGCACGTCCTCGGATCGCCCTGACTCCGTGACCACCTCGGCGCGCGGACAGCGACCACCGAGGACGCCCTCCAGCGCACCGGGACCCTGACCGGGGATCCGACGCGTCGGGCCATGCGGGCCTTCCCGGCAGAGAAACGCGGCTACGTCGGGACCGTAGAAGACGTCGGCGGAACGGCCGACCGCTGACTGCAGCTGGTCATCGAGCCGATGCAGGAGGAAGCTGCGCAGCGCCAGGGTGGTCACGGCCGCGACCACGATGCTCACGAGGGCGACCAGCCCGATCGAGGTCAACACGAGCCGACCGGTCAGCGTGGTCGGAACGAATCGCCAGCGGGCTCGCTGGGCTGGACGGACCGATCGCGGGTCAGTCGGCTGGTTTGAGGACATAGCCGGCTCCGCGCATCGTATGGATCATCGCTGGGCGGCCGGCATCGACCTTCTTGCGCAGATAGGAGATGTAGAGCTCGACCACGTTCGCCTGACCACCGAAGTCGTAGTTCCACACCCGATCGAGGATCTGCGCCTTGCTGAGCACCCGTCGCGGGTTGCGCATGAGATAGCGCAGCAGCTCGAACTCCGTCGCCGTCAGCGAGATCTGGGTGCCGCTGCGGGTCACTTCGTGACTGTCCTCATCCAGCGTGAGGTCGCCGACAACCAACGCCGCCGACGACCGCTCGCGACCGCCGGCGGTACGACGGAGCAGGGCTCGCAGCCGCGCGACCACCTCCTCGAGGCTGAACGGCTTCGTCACGTAGTCGTCACCGCCCGCCGTCAGGCCGGTCACCCGGTCCTCCACAGCATCTCGAGCGGTCAGGAAGAGGACGGGTACGTCGGGGGAGTGTGCCCGTAGCTTGCGCAGAACCGCGAGCCCGTCGAAATCCGGCAGCATCATGTCGAGCACGACCGCATCGGGCGCCTGTCGACGGGCCGAGGAAACGGCCTCGGCGCCGGTGTGCGCCACCATGATCTCCCAACCCTCGAGGCGGAGGGCCATCGCCAACAGCTCGGCGATGTTGGGCTCGTCATCGACCACGAGGATCCGCACCCGCGGGTCGTCGGCGTCAGTCCTGGAGGGGGCACCGTCGATCGAGGTGCGCGGCGGCTGCATGGCTCGATCATCGTGGGTCGACATGGGAGTCGGCTAGGGGTTTGCTGTGAGCCGGCTGTGCGGGCTCTGCTTCCCAGTTCCTTGCCAGCCGGCGCACAGCGCATCCACAGCGAAGCGGCCCACGCTGAGAGCATGACAGACAAAACGACTCCACCGCCGTCTGACGGGGACGCCTCCGGCCCCGCGTCCGACGAGTCGACGACCACACCCCTGTTCGCGGCAGAACCGACGCCTGCGACCGACGTGACCCCGACCGAAGCCGCAGCTGCTGACGGTCCGCCTCCCGCCGCGGCACCGCCGCCACCCGCTCCGCCGAAAGAGCCGAGGCCGGGCTGGTCCCCGCGCACCGTGATGGTGGCCACGATCCTCGCCGTTGCATTGGCCGCCGGTGTAGGTGGCGCCGTCGGCAGCATCGTGACCAACGACTCGTCCGGCGGTCACGGCGATCGCGGTGGCCCACCGGAGTGGTTCCGCGGCCCGGACGGCCCCGGTGGCCATGGCGGGTCCGACGGCAACAGCTTTGGCTTCGGGCGGCAGCACGGCCTGCCCGGTCAACAGAACCCGTGGCAGCTGCCTCCGCGCGGCGGCTCCAGCGGATCGGGGAGCTCCGGCGGATCCGGCAGCTCCGGCGGGCAGGGCACCTGACGACTGCTTTCAAGGCCGGACCGACATGCGTAGCCGAGGTGCGCGACCGTCATACTAAGGTCGTGGGTGAGCGGCTGACGTGGCCGCTTCGGGTCCTGAGCGGAGGCGTGCGTGCCGGACGACGTGCCGGGCCGGGCTCGTGCGGCCCCGAGCACCCAGCACGGCAGCGACGAGACGGTCGTCACGAACCGCATCTTCACGCTGCCCAACATCTTGAGCATCGCGCGCCTGTGCGGCGTCCCGCTTTTCCTCTGGCTGGTGTTGGGGCCGGAGTGGGACGGCTGGGCGCTCCTGCTGCTGGCGATCTCCGGCATCACCGACTGGCTTGACGGGAAGCTCGCGCGCACGCTCAACCAGTCTTCGAAGCTCGGACAGATCCTCGACCCGGTCGCCGACCGCTGTTACATCCTCGCCGTCGTCGCCGGGCTGGCGATCCGCGACATCATTCCGTGGTGGTTGGCCGTCGGGCTGCCGCTCCGCGACGTGTTCCTGTTCTGTCTGGTGCCGTTCCTGCGCACCCGTGGATACAGCGCGCTCCCCGTGCACTTCCTGGGCAAGGCGGCGACGGCCAACCTGTTGTACGCGTTCCCGTTGCTCCTTCTCGGTGACGGGCAGGGGACGCTGGCCAGGCTGGCCGACGTGTTCGGCTGGGCGTTCGCGATCTGGGGCACCGGCCTGTACTGGTGGGCGGGGTTCCTGTACGCCTACCAGGTGGCTCAGCTCATGCGTACTCCGCCGGCGCTGAAACCCGACCCACCATGACCGACGAGCCGAGCCCCGCTCCGCGTGAGTACGTCGGCCTGCTGACGCAGGTCATGACCAACACGCTCGACGAGGACTACGCCACCCTCGCCGAGAAGCGCGCGGTTGGCGGAAGTGGCCCGGCCGGCTCACGAAGCCGGCACCTGGGGCTGCTGGCGGTGCTCGTGGTGTTCGGGCTCATGGTCGGGGTGTCGGCGATCAAGACCGACCAGGAACGACCGCAGACCCAGGCGGAACGTGACGAGCTGATCACCCAGATCCACAACCGCCAGGACGACCAGGCCGCATTGTCGTCTCGTCTCAACCGCATCCAGGACGACGTGACCTCGCTGCAGAAAACGGTCGCCGCGCAGACGTCACGCAGCGCCGAGATCGCTGCCCGCGTCTCGCTGCTGGGCACGGTGGCCGGCACGGTCCCTGTCGTCGGTCCAGGTCTGGTCATCACGACGGACGATGCGTCGCCCGATGGTTCCGCTGTCGGCGGGACGATCCTCGACACCGACCTGCAGGCCCTGGCCAACGGACTCTGGTCCGCCGGGGCCGAGGCGATGTCGATCAACGGGCACCGCCTGACCGCGCTCACCGCCATCCGGCTCGCGGGGTTGGCGATCACCGTCGACAACGTGTCCCTGAGCCCTCCCTACGTGATTCACGCCATCGGCGACCCCGCTACGCTGCCTGCACGGCTGCTCGAGACCAGTGGTGGCCAGACCTGGTTAGGACTCGAAGCCAACTTCGGCATCAAGTTCGACCGTCAGTCGAGAGAGAGCGTTTCCGTGCCCGGCGACCCGCACGAGTACCTGCTGTACGCGCAGCCGGGGAAGGCACGGTGATGTCGCGATGATTGCCGTGTTCGGACTCGTCGTCGGCATCCTGGCTGGTCTCTTCCTGGAACCGTCGGTGCCGGTCTCGCTCCAGCCCTACCTGCCGATCGCGGTCGTCGCCGCGCTCGATGCGGTCTTCGGCGGGTTGCGCGCCTTTCTCGATGGCATCTTCGACGACAAGGTCTTCGTCGTGTCGTTCGTGTCCAACGTGCTGATCGCGGCCCTCATCGTCTACCTGGGAGACCAGCTCGGTGTCGGTGGTCAGCTCTCCACCGGGGTCATCGTGGTCCTCGGTATCCGCATCTTCTCTAACGTGGCTGCGATCCGCCGTCACCTGTTCCACGCCTGACCGATGACAGACGACCGCATCCCCGCCCCGCAGTCCCCGCCGTCCCCGCACGGCGCCGACCCCGACGATCCCGAGTCCGGCCTGCGGCGCCTCGTACGAGCGCTGACCACGCGCGCCTCGCGGGCACAAGTCGTGGTGGCGGTGCTGTTGTGCGTGCTGGGCGTCGCGGCCACCACCCAGATCCGTATCACGCGGAACACCAACGACTTCGCCGGCCAACGCCGGGAGGACCTGGTCGACCTGTTGGACTCCCTCTCGTCTGCGACCGACCGAGCGCGGTCAGAGCTCGATCAGCTCGAGCAGACGCGCAGCGACCTCCAGTCGAGCACCCAGCGCAGGTCGGCCGTGATCGCGGAAGCCAACCGCCGGCTCGAGGTGCTCGGCATCCTCAGCGGCACCGTCGCCGCCACCGGCCCCGGCGTTGTCGTCACGATCGAGGACCCCGGCGGCTCCGTCTCCGCAGCCACCGTCCTCAACGGCGTCGAAGAACTGCGAGACGCCGGAGCCGAAGCCATCGAGATCAACGACGAGGCCAGGGTCGTCGCTTCGACGTCGTTCGTCTCCGGCGATGGCGAGATCATCGTCGACGGGGTCGCCCTGCGGCCGCCGTACGTGATCGACGCGATCGGGGCCTCGCACACGTTGAGTACCGCCGTCGTCTTCCGCGGGGGGCTTTTCGATGACGTCGCGAAGGAGGGCGGGACCGCGACCGTGCGCGAGGCCGACCGGGTGGACGTGACCGCGTTGCATGAGCTCCAACAGCCTGAGTACGCTCAGCCGACCAACCGCTGACCCGGTCGGGCCTACCCACCAAGGAGACCGCTGACATGGCTGACGCCGCGTACCCCGATGATCTGAAGTACACCGCCGAGCACGAGTGGGTCCGACCCGGCGAAGGCACGACAGTGCGGGTCGGCATCACCGACTATGCCCAGGAGGCCCTCGGCGACATCGTCTACGTCAGCCTCCCCGACGTCGGCCAGGTGCTCGAGGCCGGTGCTGCCATGGGAGAGCTCGAGTCGACGAAGAGCGTGAGCGACCTGTTCGCCCCGGTGTCGGGCACGGTGACGGCGCGCAACGAGATCTTGGACAGCAACCCGGAGCTGTGCAACTCCGATCCCTACGGCGAGGGATGGATCGTCGAGCTCGAACCTGCGGACTCGGGTGCCCTCGATGGACTGATGTCTGCCGCGGACTACCAAGCCACGGTAACCTCCAACTAGAGGTTGAGGTTCTCGGCCGACACCAGCCACGCAGGGGCGTGGCAGAGGAGGGAAAATGCCGTTCTGCACCGAATGCGGCCACCAGAACCCCGACGGCTCACGCTTCTGCGCGCAGTGCGGGCACCGACTGGTCCCGCTGGAGCGACCGGCCGAGACCACCTCGACGCTGAACTTCGGGGGACCCGACCGGAGCGAGCCGCAGTCCGCGGGACTGTCCGAGGCCGAGGAGGCCGCCGTCGAGGCGTTACCGCACGGCAGCGCGTTGCTCGTGGTCCAGCGGGGGCCGGGCTCCGGTAGCCGGTTCCTCCTCGACACCGACGAAGTGACTGCGGGGCGTCACCCGGACAGCGAGATCTTCCTTGACGACGTCACGGTGAGTCGGCGGCACGCGGTCTTCCGGCGTACGTCGGACGGCTATCTGGTGGCCGACGTGGGCAGCCTCAACGGCACCTACGTCAACCGTGATCGCATCGACGAGGTGCTGCTCTCCGGCGGTGACGAGGTGCAGATCGGCAAGTACCGGCTGGTCTACTTCAACAGTGCACAGGGCGACCGCGCGTGAGCTCAGCCGCAGCCGCCATGCACGGACGCGGGCGGATGAGCATCGGCGAGGTGCTCAACCACTTGCGGCCGGACTTCCCTGAAGTCAGCATCTCCAAGATCCGCTTCCTCGAGGCGGAGGGTCTCATCGAACCCGAGCGCACGACGTCGGGTTACCGCAAGTTCTCCTATGCCGACCTCGAGCGACTGCGTTACATCCTCTCCGCACAACGCGATCACTACTACCCGCTGAAGGTGATCAAGGAACACCTCGACGCGATGGAGCGGGGCCTCGAGCCGGCCGAGGTGGCGGGGGATCCGCCGCGGGCACCACGCTCGATGCATGCTGTCAAGGACGGGGTGGACGCGTCCGAGTTCGGCCCGGCCCCGGCGAGCGACCTGCGGATGTCGAAAGCCGAGCTGCTCGCCGGCTCCGGCCTCACCGAAGCCCAGCTGACCGAGCTCATGGAGTTCGGGATGCTTCGGCCGCGCGCGGGCACGCGGTACTTCGACGCCGATGCGCTGGTCGTCGCCTCGACGATCGCCAAGCTCACGGAGTTCGGTCTCGAGCCGCGCCACATCAGGGCGTTCAAGACTGCCGCGGACCGCGAGGTCGGCCTCATCGACCAGATCGTCAACCCGGTGTCCCGCGGACGCGACAGCAACGCCGCCGCCCGCGCTGCCGACACCGTGGCTGAGCTGGGCGCCCTCTCGGTCCGGTTGCACGCAGCCCTCGTCAAGACCGGGTTGCGCCGACCCCGCTGAACCGACCCCCGGGCGAGCCGGGGTGCGGCGTCGCCACCAGACCGACCTTTGGACGTCGGCTGTACGGAGTACGCTGAAAACGTGCGTGAGGTCGATGTCGTCGGAGTCCGGGTCGAGATGCCCTCCAACCAGCCACTCGTGTTGCTGCGAGAGTCTTCGGGGGAGCGCTACCTGCCCATCTGGGTGGGTGCGGTCGAAGCCACCGCGATCGCTTTTGCGCAGCAGGGCGTGGTGCCACCGCGGCCGCTCACCCACGACCTGATGAAGGACCTGCTGAACGCGACCGGCAACGAGCTGGCCGAGGTGCAGATCACCGAGGTACGCGACGGGATCTTCTACGCCACCTTGGTGCTTGCCGATGGCGTCGAGGTGAGCGCTCGACCGTCCGACTCCATCGCGCTCGCGTTGCGGACCGGGAGTCGGATCGTGTGCAGTGACGCGGTGCTCGACGAGGCCGGTATGGCGGTGCCCGACGACCAGGAGGAAGAGGTCGAGAAGTTCCGCGAGTTCCTCGACCAGATCAACCCCGAGGACTTCGACGCAGAGCAGGACCAGAGCGGCAACCCACCGGGTGAGTAGCCCGCGGGCCGCTGTCGAGCGTCGAACGACGATCCCAACCCTCGACCTCAACCTCTACCTGAGACTTTGCGACACGCCGGGGCAGAAGGGGCCGAGTCGTTGACCCGACCGCCGCTCGCCCGTACCGTCAGGTGAGAAGACCCTCGCTGTAACTTCACCGCTGTGTCTTGTTCGCCCAGTTGCTTGTCGACGGGTGACCTGGCTCGCACCAACTTCCCCAGCGAGAACTGACCAGGAGGTCGCAGTGGCTGGTGACAAGGACATGGCATCGTCCACCGACGACGCGCTCGCTGCTGCGGCGGCAGCCGACTCGGCGGGGCAGCAGGGCCTGCTCTTCGACGACGACGTGTCGCCGATGCCCGATGACGTCGGCTACCGCGGTCCGACCGCGTGCAACGCTGCGGGCATCACCTACCGGCAGCTCGACTACTGGGCCCGCACCGGTCTGGTCGAACCCACGGTGCGCACGGCCGGAGGGTCCGGCACGCAACGGCTCTACTCTTTCCGCGACGTGCTGCTCCTCAAGGTCATCAAGCGGCTGCTCGACGCGGGGGTGTCGCTCCAGCAGATCCGTGCCGCTGTTCACCACCTGCGTGAGCGTGGCACCGACGACCTCACGCGTGTCACGCTGATGAGCGATGGCGCCAGCGTCTACGAGTGCCGCTCCGCTGACGAGGTCATCGACCTCGTGCAGGGCGGCCAGGGTGTCTTCGGCATCGCGATCGGTGGCGTCTGGCGTGAAATCGAAGGTTCACTTGCCGACCTCCCCAGCGAACGCGCTGCCCGCACCGACTCCGAGGACCCAGCGGACGAGCTCGCTGCTCGGCGACGCGCCCGTACGGCCGGCTGACCACGACTCAAGTCTGCATCCGCTGGTAGGGTTGCGACTGCCGCAACAGGCACACGGGAGAGTCCGGACCGTCCGTGGATGGCTCGGCGCCGAAGGGGCAATTCCTCCCCGGAACCTCTCAGGCCACCGGACCGTGTGCACCGGCGACTCTGAAGGGTCCCGTGCCTGACAGAGGGGGAGGCTCGAGCGTCTGACGCCGAAGGAGCCTTCCGATGACCAACCGGTCCCAACCCACGGCCTCCACAGCTGAGCCCACTGCCTCGTTGCGCGAGCTCGAGTCGTCCGCGCCGTTTGCACGGCGGCACGTCGGCCCCGACGCGGCTCAGCAGCAGCGGATGCTGGACGCGCTCGGCTATGCGACCACCGACGACCTGCTGTATGCCGCGCTGCCCGACAACATCCGCGTCGACAAGCCGCTGGACCTGCCACCAGCGCTGAGCGAGGTCGGCGTCCGAGAGGCGCTGCTGACCATGGCCGAGCGCAACAACGTCAAGGTCCCGATGATCGGGCTCGGCTACGCGGGCACCGTCACCCCCGCTGTGATCCGTCGCAACGTGCTGGAGGATCCCTCCTGGTACACCGCGTACACCCCCTACCAACCGGAGATCTCCCAGGGCCGGCTCGAAGCGCTGCTGAACTACCAGACGATGGTCGGTGACCTCGCGGGGCTGCCGACCGCGAACGCCTCGCTGCTCGACGAGGCGACCGCCGCAGCCGAGGCGATGACGCTGGTGCGCCGTGCACAGCGCGCGAACACCTCCACCCGTTTCGTGGTCGACGAGAACGTCTTCCCGCAGACTCTTGCGGTCGTCCGCACGCGGGCCGCCGCCATGGGCATCACGGTGGACGTGCGCGACGTCCTGACCGACCTGCCCACCGACGACGTGGTCGGCGTCCTCTTCCAGTACCCCGACACGCAGGGCCGGGTGGTGGACCCGCGGCCGATCATCGAGGCGACGCACGCGGCCGGCGGCCTGGCCGTGGTGGCCAGCGACCTACTCGCCCTGACCCTGCTCGAGTCACCCGGCTCGTTCGGGGCCGACGTCGTGCTCGGCTCCAGCCAGCGTTTCGGGGTCCCCCTGTTCTACGGCGGTCCACACGCCGGTTTCATGGCCGTGAGCGCAGGACTCGAACGCCACCTGCCCGGACGGCTGGTCGGGGTGTCCATCGACGCGGAGGGCCGGCCGGCGTACAGACTCGCGCTGCAGACCCGCGAACAGCACATCAGGCGCGACAAGGCCACGTCCAACATCTGCACCGCCCAGGTGCTGCTCGCCGTCACCGCCTCGATGTACGCCGTCTACCACGGCCCCGTCGGGCTGACGCGGATCGCCCGGCGCACCCACCGGTATGCCGCGCTGCTCGCTGAAGGGCTTCGTCGTGGCGGACGAGCGGTACGTCACGAACACTTCTTCGACACGGTCACGGTCGACACGCCGGGTGCAGCAGAGTTGGTCCGCCGCCGAGCTGCCGACCGAGGGCTGCACGTCCTCGCCGACGGCCCGGACCGGGTGGGGATCGCCGTGTCCGAGGTGACCACGCGTGAGCACCTGACGGCTGTCCTGGAGGCGTTCGAAGTGCCGCCCATCGACCTCGACGAGCTCGACGCGGCCACCTCCGACGCGATTCCGGACGACCTGTGCCGCCGGACACCGTTCCTCACCCATCCGGTGTTCAACGAACATCGCTCCGAGACCGACCTGCTGCGCTACCTGCGGCGGCTGTCCGACCGGGACTACGCGCTCGACCGCGGCATGATCCCGCTCGGCTCTTGCACGATGAAGCTCAACGCCACCGCCGAGATGGAACCGATCAGTTTTCCCGGGTTCGCCGACCTGCACCCGTTCGCCCCGGCCGAGGACGCCCAGGGGTATGTCGAGCTGGTCGAGAGCCTCGAGCGATGGCTCGCGGAGGTGACCGGATACGCCGAGGTGTCGATCCAGCCCAACGCCGGTTCGCAGGGCGAGCTGGCCGGTCTGCTCGCGATCCGCGGATACCACCAGGCCCGCGGCGAGGGCGGGCGCAACGTGTGTCTGATCCCCTCCAGCGCTCACGGCACGAACGCCGCCTCCGCCGTGATGGCCGGGATGCGCGTCGTCGTGGTGCAGGCCACCGTCGAGGGATCGATCGACCTGGCCGACCTGCAGTCCAAGTGCGAGGCTCATGCCGACGAGCTGGCCGCGATCATGGTGACCTACCCATCGACGCATGGGGCGTACGAGAACACGATCATCGATCTGTGCGCCATCGTGCACGAGCACGGCGGTCAGGTCTACGTGGACGGCGCGAACCTCAACGCGCTGCTCGGCCTGGCCAAGCCGGGAGCCTTCGGTGGCGACGTCTCCCACCTCAACCTGCACAAGACCTTCTGCATCCCGCACGGCGGCGGCGGCCCAGGCGTGGGCCCGATCGCGGTGGCGGCGCACCTGGCTCCCTATCTGCCGAGCCACCCGATGCACCCGGACCCGGCCCGACGAGACGGCATCGGACCGGTGAGCGCAGCACCCTACGGCTCTGCCGGCATCCTGCCGATCTCGTGGGCCTACATCGCCATGATGGGCGAGGCGGGCCTGACCGAGGCCACCACGGTCGCCGTGCTGTCCGCCAACTACGTCGCCCGGCGCCTCGAGGAGCACTATCCGGTGCTCTACAAGGGTCACGGCGGGCTGGTGGCGCACGAGTGCATCCTCGACCTCAGGCCGTTGACCAAGGCCAGCGGAGTGAGCGTCGACGACGTTGCCAAGCGGCTCGTCGACTACGGCTTCCACGCTCCGACGATGAGCTTCCCCGTCCCCGGCACGTTCATGGTCGAGCCCACCGAGTCGGAGAACCTCGCTGAGCTGGACCGGTTCGTCGACGCCATGATCGCCATCCGCGGCGAGATCGCCGACGTCGAGGCCGGTCGCGTCGCGCTGCCGGACAGCCCGCTCGTCCACGCACCGCACACGACCGCTGCGGTCACGGGGGAGTGGGACCGTGTCTACTCCCGCGAGGTGGGGGCTTTCCCGGCCGGGCGCACACCCGACAAGTACTGGCCCCCGGTGGCCCGGATCGATCAGGCTTACGGCGACCGGCATCTGGTCTGTTCGTGCCCCGACCCATCGGCCTTCGCCGACGAGACGTGACAGCCGTCGACCCCCGCGAAGCGCTGGTCGACGCAGCGAACCAGGAGGCTCGGCTGCCTGGGCTCGTCGCCGGAACGTTCCGCGCGGGGCAGGTCGACTGGCGGTGCTCCCGTGGGGAGACCGGGACGGCGTACCGGATCGCCTCGATCACCAAGACCTTCACTGCGGCGGCCGTGCTCCAGCTGCGCGATGAGGGGCGGATCGGTCTCGACGATCCCCTCGGGCAGTACGTGCCCGATGCGCCGTACCCCGACCACACGATCGGTCGGCTGCTGTCCCACTCCTCCGGTATGACCGCCGAGCCGGCCGGGCCTTGGTGGGAGCGGGTCCCTGGCGGCACCTGGGCGGAGCTGACGGCAGCGAACGCCGCCGGCACGAACGTCTTCGGTCCCGGTGAGCGGTACCACTACTCCAACCTCGGTTATGCCCTGCTGGGTGAGCTCGTGGCGCGCCTGCGCGGTAACAGCTGGTGGGAGGTGATCCAGGGCCGGCTGCTCGAGCCCCTCGGCCTGACAGGGACGACGTTCCATGCGCCTGTCGGCGCAGCAGTCGGTACGTCCCGGGACCCGGCCACCGGCCGACTGATGCGCGAGCCCAGCGAAGACGAGGGCGCGATGGCGCCGGCAGGCCAGCTCTGGAGCACGGTGGACGACCTCGCCCGGTGGGCGGATGTGCTGGTAGCGGGGCACCCAGGAGTCCTGGCTCCGGAGACCGCTGTCGAGATGCGCACCGTGAGATCCGGCAGCCCCGACCGCCAGCACCGAGGAGGCTATGGACTCGGTCTACGGCTGCACTGGGCGTCGACGTCCACGATCGCGGGGCACACCGGCGGGTTGCCCGGTTTCCAGGCCGGCATGTTCGTCGATGCGACAACGCGGGTAGGAGCCGTCGTGCTCACGAACGCCACCACCGGGCTCGACACCGAACAACTGTGCGTTGCGCTGATCGACGCGGCGGCGGGTAACGTCGAGGTTCCCGGGCCGCTGGCCGATTCGGGCTCGCGTGCAGCCGACCTCGCCGGCTCGTGGTACTGGGGCAACACGGCGATGGCCCTGGTGGCGACGGCGGACGGACTCGCCCTGGTCGAGGACGGGGAGGTGGCTCGCTTCCGACACGAGGGGCCTGACCACTACCGCGGCCTGGACAACTACTACGCCGGAGAACTTCTCAACGTCCACCGCGATGCGGACGGTACGCCCCGCTACCTCGAGGTCGTGACGTTCATCCTGACGCGTACGCCCTACGACCCGCTGGCGCCGATCCCCGTGAAACCGCCGGAGCCGTTCTAGCGGGGTGTTTTCCCATCGCCTCACCAAAGTTTGGCCGACGCTGCATCGGAACGCTCAGCTGGCGTGATCGGCCCGCCTCTCAGTTGGAATCCTGCATGAGATGACGGCGACGAAGGTCTGCCATCAAGTCAGACTCCTGC
>JANLYC010000314.1:0-2472 GCA_031365435.1 Nocardioidaceae bacterium | reverse complement strand
CATCGCGGCCGTCGTGACCGGAGGAGCCTCCGGGCTGGGCGGAGCAACAGCATCAGCGCTCGCCGCCCACGGCGCCCAGGTGTTCGGCCTCGACCTGGCCGCTTCCATCGAGGTGGCGCCCGAGGTCGACGGGGTGACGCTGGTCGAGGCTGATGTGACCGACGAGGACCAGGTGCGAGCCGCAGTCGGTCAGGCGGCCGAGGCGGCACCGCTCCGCATCGTCGTCAACTGCGCGGGCATCGGGACCGCTGGTCGGATCCTGTCCAAGAACGGGCCGCACGACCTCGCGCTTTTCCGCAGGATCATCGATGTCAACCTCGTGGGGACGTTCAACGTCCTTCGCCTCGGTGCCGAGGCGATGACCAAGACCGATCCGGACACGACCGGACAACGCGGTGTCATCGTCAACACCGCGTCGATCGCCGCCTACGACGGCCAGGTCGGTCAGGTGGCCTACGCCGCCTCGAAAGGCGGGGTCGTCGGACTCACCCTCAGCGCAGCCCGTGACCTGGCCAGCTTCGGCATCCGGGTGGCGACGATCGCGCCGGGCATCATCGACACCCCCATGCTCGCCGGCGTCAACGACGAGTTCCGCGCGACGCTGGCCGAGGGTGTGCCGTTCCCCAAGCGGCTCGGTCGCCCCGACGAGTACGCCGCGCTCGTGCTGATGATCGCCCAGCACGACTACCTCAACGGCGAGGTCATCCGGATGGACGGCGCGCTGCGGATGGCCCCCCGCTGACCTGACCGCGACGCGGGCGGCGGACACGCCGGACATCCACGGAAATGACGTATCAACGGTCTACCGTCTCACTCCTGGGGGTACGTCAGGACCTGCTGAGCCCGTCGCCTGATCGTTACCGAACAGACGTATAAATGTTTGGACACGGTCGGCTGGGTCGGGCAACCTTCGAGGTACTCAGCACGTCGTACTCACTGGAAAGGTCCACACCCGCGGGGAGGTGTCATGGTCGTCAGCTCGACCGTCACGAAGCTGGTCAAGCTCGGGTCCCACCTCGACGTTCGTAACGTCGGTCAGGTGCGAAAGATCCTCAACGACGCGCTCGAATCCGCTTCAGACCTGCCGTCGGTCGTCGTCATCGACCTCGCCGGACTCGAGATCATCGATGCCGCCGGGTTGGGCATGCTGACCGCGGCCCATCTGCGCGCCGAACGGGCAGGTCACCATCTCGTCCTCCGCAACTGCTCCAACGAGATCAGGCGCGTGCTCGCCGTCACCCGGCTCAACCGCATCCTGCACGTCGATCGCCGCCACCTCGGTCTCTCCGCCTGACGCCTGACGCGGCGCCGGTCGGCAGGTGCGGACACGTTCGCCCAGTTCGGACACGCCGTTCGTGTGACCCAGTCGCGTGGTGATGCACCTAACACGACGATTACGCGCAGGTCACGTCGCCGTACGCTCAGCACATGGCTGACGAGCAACACACGACCGACCCCGCCCCGCCACGCCGTGACCAGCCCTGGGTGATGCGCACGTATGCCGGTCACAGCTCGGCCGGGGAGTCCAACGCCCTCTACCGCCGCAACCTCGCCAAGGGCCAGACCGGGCTCTCGGTCGCGTTCGACCTGCCTACCCAGACCGGCTACGACCCGGACGCCGCGCTCGCCCGGGGCGAGGTGGGCAAGGTCGGGGTCCCGATCCCGCATCTGGGTGAGATGCGCCGGCTCTTCGCCGACATTCCGCTCGCGGAGATGAACACGTCGATGACGATCAACGCGACCGCGATGTGGCTGCTCGCGCTGTATCAGGTCGTTGCGGAGGAACAGGGAGCTGAACCGCGCGCGCTCACCGGCACCACGCAGAACGACATCATCAAGGAGTACCTCTCGCGCGGGACCTACGCGTTCCCGCCTGAGGACTCGCTGCGGCTGACCACGGACCTGATCGCGTATGCCGTCCATGAGCTGCCGAAGTGGAACCCGATCAACATCTGCAGCTACCACCTCCAGGAGGCGGGCGCGACGCCCACCCAGGAGCTCGCGTTCTCGATCTGCACGGCGATTGCTGTCCTGGACGCCGTACGCGACTCCGGCCAGGTGGAGGCGGCCCGCTTCGACGATGTGGTGGCCCGGGTGTCCTTCTTCGTCAACGCGGGGGTGCGCTTCGTCGAGGAGATGTGCAAGATGCGCGCCTTCGCACGCATGTGGGACACCTTGACGCGGGAGCGCTATGGAGTGACCGACGACAAGAAACGTCGGTTCCGCTACGGCGTGCAGGTCAACTCACTCGGTCTCACCGAGGCTCAGCCTGAGAACAACGTGCAGCGCATCGTGCTCGAGATGCTCGGTGTCACCCTGTCCAAGGACGCCCGCGCCCGGGCCGTGCAGCTGCCGGCCTGGAACGAGGCGCTCGGGCTGCCCCGCCCTTGGGACCAGCAGTGGTCGCTGCGGATGCAGCAGGTGCTTGCCTTCGAGTCCGACCTGCTCGAGTACGACGACATCTTCGCCGGC
>JANLYC010000280.1:0-1532 GCA_031365435.1 Nocardioidaceae bacterium | reverse complement strand
CGCACTCGCCGCCAAGGATGTGCCCGTGGAGGTGGCCACGTCGGTGTTGGACCGGTTCGAGCAGGTGGGACTGGTCGATGACGCGGCCTTCGCCGACACCTGGGTGCGGACACGGCCCCAGGCTCGTGGGCTGTCGCGGCGCGCGCTGACGCACGAGTTGCGCCGCAAGGGCGTCGACGACGACGTCATCGCCGACTCGCTCGAACACATCGACGGCGAGTCCGAACGGGCCGCCGCGGAGGCACTGGTGGCGCGCAAGCTGCCTGCCACCCGCAATGTGGACCCGGTGCGCCGGACCCGGCGGCTCGTCGGCATGCTCGCCCGCAAGGGCTACCCAGCCGGTCTGGCCGCGGCCGTGGTGCGCGAGGTGCTGGCTCAAGAGTCGGCCGCCGGGGCGGAGACCGAGGCGACGGGTGCAGTCCTCGATATCGGGGAGATCGAGGACGGACCGTCACTTCCGCCACCAGCGTCACGGGGGTATCTCGACCTCTGACAGACCGTCGTCTGTTGATTACACCGCGACACGACTCGCGCCGACACGCTGGCTCCGCTCGACGCTCTTGTCCGAGTCGTTGCTGACGATCCGCACGGTCGGGCACCCTGTTCGGACGGGCCTCGACGCTGGTCCGACTCGGTGCGACCAAGGATGGGAGACCCGCATGCGGGGAATCACCACCACGACACTCGGGGTCGCCGCGGGCGTGCTGCTCACACTGTCGAGCACCGCAGCGCAAGCGAGCGACTACCACAGGATCCGCGGCACGATGGGCGGCGACGACCTCCGGGGGACGACGGGTCCGGACCTGATCGGCGGTCGGGGCGGCGACGACCGCGTCCGGTCCGGTCGCGGCGCCGACATCGTGCGTACCGCGGGCGGCGACGACTACATCTTCCTGCTCAACGACGGCCTCGTCGATCGCATCCACTGTGGAGCCGGCCGCGATGTTGTCGCCTACAGCTGGGCGGTGGACCCACACGACATCATCGACCCCAACTGCGAGGGCATCATCGCCTGACGGCTCTCGCCGCCGGGTCATGGCCGTTGGCTCACTAAGGTGTCGGCATGACCGGCCTCACGCACACCTGGGACGGCCTGCCCATCGCTTCGGACGACCCGCGCGGGGCCACCGTCGTCGTTCGACGGCGGACCGCCGCAGGTGAGCTCGAGCTGCTTCTCCTCCATCGCAACGGCAACGGTCCCGACTTCGAGGGCGACTGGGCCTGGACTTGTCCGGCCGGCTCCCGGCAGCCAGGGGAAGCCGTCTACGCTGCCGCGCTCCGCGAGCTGGCCGAGGAGGCCGGGCTGACAGGTTTGGACGTTTTCGCCCTCGACCTGTCCACGGCGGTGACGACGCGGGCGGACCTGCCGGCATACCGATGGGCGATCTTCGGGGCCGACGCCGACGACGGGGTGGTCGTCGAACTCGTCGACCCGGAGCACGACCGGTACGAGTGGCTGTCGCCATCTGAGTGTCGCGCCCGGATCCTCCCGGGCTGGGTGGCGGACAACCAGGTCGGCCGTGGCGAGTCGA
>JANLYC010000220.1:0-2464 GCA_031365435.1 Nocardioidaceae bacterium | reverse complement strand
GTCACCGGCCCGCGTTCCGCACCTGCAGCCTGCAGGCATGGGACGCGGCGCCGGTAACAGGACGACGAGCGACTATTTTTCCTCAGTATAGTCGTGGGGCGTTGCCAGATACGGGAACGTGCCTTTGAAGGGCACGTCGTTGCCGTTGACATTGTCCCCGATCTTGTTATTTGCCTCGAAGCCCGGAGTGAGTGGCGTGGCACCGGCTACGGCCTGGAGCTCAATGTCAGTGATATCGTCCATCGGGCGCCGACCGTTCGGGAAGCCCGCGGTGTCGCCACCGAGGACCCCGAGGCGGTCAGGCTTCGCGCTGGGCTTGATCGACGTGTTCAGACGCAGCAGCTCAGCCGGCTGCACCTTGCCCTTGGGCATGTTGAGCCCCTTGATGCCGGTCAGGAAGACGCTGAACAGGTCGTCCCGTGGCTCCTTGGGTGCCTTGATGCCGTAGATCGACTCGATCAGCTTGGGCACCTCGGGGTGAAGCACCTTGGCGACAGCGGGCTTGACGCTCGCGTCGTCCTGGGGCTTCAGCGAGTTGAACGCGTCCTTGAGCCCGACCGGGATCACGACCTCGTTCACGAGCGGGTTGCCCAGGCGGGAGACCTGAACAAACTTGCCCTTGTACGACTGGCTGCCCGGGTTCGTCACCTTGACGCTGCGACGGTCGGTCGTGCTCCAGATGCCGATGGTCGGGTCGCTGCCACGGGTGAGGTCGCCCTTGGGCACCTGCAGCGCGATCGTGTTGACGTTGTAGCCGGACAGGGTGTCGTTGCCGGTCTCGCTCAGGTTCGCCCCGTACAGCAGGTCGAACACGCGCAGGTCCAGGAAGAACGGGTCGTCCGCCTGGCCGGCGAACGATCGGCGGTTCCCGCCACCGAAGTGTGTGACGGCTGCGTCGCTCAAGGACGTGTAGTCCGGCATGGACGCCGCGCCCACGTTCGACGGCGCAACCCGCCCGTTCTTGATCAACGTGGTGTACCGGTGGGCTGGGGCCTTGTTCCAGTGGATCTCGGACAGGGTGTAGAACTGCCGGAAGTTGAGGTCCTTGTCACCGAGGCTGGTGACCTGGCCGGTGTTGTACAGGAACGTGTTCGTGTTCCGGTAGGAGGAGCGGAAGGTCCAGCGGTAGGTGACGTCCGGCTTGGCGTCACCGTTGTTGTCGATGTTGATGTCGTAGCGAGCCCCGTCCTGGGTCGCGAACGGGTAGAAGTTCGGGCCTCCGGCCGGATCCTCGAAGGGGATCCAGTTCGCCACCAGGGTGACGGTCCCCTGGCGGTCAGGGCTCACGAACGCGTACACGTCCGTGTTGTCGACCTGGGGGTCGGACAGCAGGAGTGGAGCCTCGCGGTGGCTGGACGCGGTGCTCGACTCGGTTCCCAGCAAGGCCGCAGCCGTACCGAGAGCTAGGGCGGATGAGGCGAAGGCGGCAATGGCCGCCCGGGTTCGGCGATGACGCAAGAACGAAGTCATGCTTCGTACCTTCCTTGGCAAGAATGAGATGGAAACCATCTCCCAGTGACCCGCAACGCGGGGTGACGCGTGAACCTCCTGGATCGGACGGTGCGACCTGGCTGCCTCCCGGGCCTGGTCGCGTCTGCACTGGTCCTTGCACTGAGAAGAATGCGCGCTGATCGAAGAAGACGCAAGACTCGAAGTCCGCGCTGAACAAGTTCGTCACACAACCGCAAGATCTGGTGGCGACACCGGCGGCGGGCACGCGCACAACAAATGCGTTGCCATTGATGCCGGTGACTGTCACGCTGATGAGCGCCATCCGGCCGACGGCAACGTCGGGTGCTGGATGGCCTGGCTTCGAGCAGAGGAGGCGTCGAGATGTCAACCCCGGTCCTGGGGTCGCGCTGCTGCGTCCCGTCCCTGTCGAGGTCTCCCCTCCGCTGATCGCGCGGTGCAGTCCTCGGCCCGTTTCGAGGAGTCACCATCACCATGCAGCTCCCACCACCCGAGTCCGTCGCGGACTCCTTCGACGTCCAGCAGAAGGCCGGACCCGCTTTCCAACCATTCGGCGATCTCGCGGACGACCAACGCTGGTCGACCTGGTCATCGGTCGAGAAGGGCGCCCACGGACCGGAGCCACGTCCGGGCTGGGTCGTCACCGACGACGCGGCCGTCGACACTGAGCTCGGCGTCTTGAAGACCGGCAAGGAGGCCGACGTCTTCCTGGTCGAGCGCGCCGTCCCCGGCGACCCGCTCCGGACCACCTTGCTGGCCGCCAAGCGGTACCGCAGCACCCATCATCGCCAGTTCCACCGAGACGCGGCCTACACCGAGGGCCGTCGGATCCGCAAGAGCCGGGTGGCGCGTGCCGCCGCCCGGGGCACGGCTTTCGGCAAGCAGGTCCAGGCCGGGGAGTGGGCCGGCCACGAGTTCGCTGCGCTGGCCTCGATGTGGTCGGCCGGAATCCCGGTTCCCTACCCGGTCCAGATCGACGGCACCGAGATCCTGA
>JANLYC010000201.1:0-11423 GCA_031365435.1 Nocardioidaceae bacterium | reverse complement strand
TCGGCCTCGCGTGACTTGTCCTCGCGCACCTTGGCGAACGCGCGCTCGTTGACCTCGGGGTCGCGGCGGCTCGGGATGAACGCTGCCATCCCACCCATCGCGAAGGCCCCGCGTCGGTGGCACGTGCCGACGAGCAGCTCGGAGTACGCACGCATGAAGGGCTGTGTCATGGCAACCGCGCCCCGATCGGGCAGGACGAACGCATCGCCTGCGTCCCGGAAGTACTTGATCATGCTGAAGAGGTAGTCCCACCGACCCGCGTTGAGCCCGGACGCGTGCTCCTGCAGTTCGAACAGGATCTCGTCCATCTCGAACGCAGCCGTGATCGTCTCGATGAGGACGGTCGCGCGGACGCTGCCGTAGGGGATGCCGAGCACGTCCTGGGCGTGGGTGAACACGTCGTTCCAGAGCCGCGCCTCGAGGTGACTCTCCATCTTCGGCAGGTAGTAGTAGGGGCCCAGACCCCGCTGCAGCAGCTCGTCGGCGTTGTGGAAGAAGTGCAGACCGAAGTCGAGCAAAGCACCGACCATCGGCTCACCGTCGACGAGGACGTGCTTCTCGGGCAGGTGCCAGCCGCGTGGCCGGATGACGGGTACGGCTAGGTCGCCGTCGTTGAGTGCGTACTCCTTGCCGTCCGGCGCAGTGAACGCCAGCTGGTGACGGTGGGCGTCATACAACGACACCTGGCCCTCGATGACGTTCGTCCAGTGCGGAGTGTTGGCATCCTCGAGGTCGGCAAGCCAGACCTTGGCGCCGGAGTTGAGAGCATTGATCGCCATCTTCGCGTCGGTCGGTCCGGTGATCTCGACCCGCCGGTCCTGCAGGGCGACGGGGGCTGCGGCGACCTGCCAGTCCGACTCGCGGACGTCCTTGGTCTCGTCGAGGAAGTCGAGCACGCCGGTCTCGCTCACCGTCGTACGGCGGTTGGCGCGCGCCCGCATGAGCTCGTCGCGACGGCCACCGAACAGGCGTTGCAGCTCGGCGACGAACGCCAACGCCTGCGGAGTGAGGATCTCGTCCTGCCTCGGCTCGTCACGGGGGGCACGGATCTCGACACCAGTCAGGTCAGTCATGACCTCCATCGTCGTCCGCCGCGCCCCTCCCCGCAAATGCGGGAAAGCTCATCCGGGTCGGGGCGTGTCGCCCTGCACCTTCCCGCAATCCGCAGAGTCGACCGGTCAGAGCGTGATGGCGGACGCGACGTTCGGTCAGCTGCCGCGGTACGTCGAGAAGCTGTAGGGGCTCAGCAGGACGGGCACGTGGTAGTGCTCGCTACCCGTGACGGTGAAGGTGATCGACACCTCGGGAAAGAACGTCGGTACGCCGATCTCGGCGAAGTACGCACCGGTGTTGAACCGCAGCCGGTAGGTGCCGGGCTCGAGCCGGTCGGGTCCGAGGTCGACGACGCGCCCGTCCCCGTCCGTCTGGCCGGTCGCCACCGCGGGAGGATCCGCGAGGTCGTGCTCGAGCACCACGGTTACCCCCACGGCCGGTCGTCCCTGGGCCGTGTCCAGGACATGTGTCGTCACGTGGCTCATGCGGGCACCCTATCGGCGTCGCCCTAGGCTGACGGTGTGCGTATCGTCTCGCTGCTGCCGTCGACGACCGAGATCCTGTTCGCCCTCGGCGCCGGACCTGACGTCGTGGGCGTGACGTTCGAGTGCGACTATCCGGTCGAGGCCCGGTCCCGTCGGATCGTCTCGACCAGCAGCCTGCCCGAGGGACTCGAACCGGCGGCCATCGACGCTGCGGTGGCGGCCCGGCTGGTTGCCGGCGAGGACCTCTACCACCTCGACGAGGGGGCGCTCGCCGATCTCGACGCGGACGTGGTCGTCACCCAGGACCTGTGCGCGGTCTGTGCGGTCGACGTGTCGGTGGTCGATGACGCGCTGGCTCATCTCGGCTGCCGCGCGGAGGTGGTGACGATCGACCCGCACTCACTCGCCGACGTGCTCGACTCCATCGGCGTGCTCGGCAAGGTCACCGGCACCGAAGCGGCCGCTGCCGACCTGGTGCGCGCACTGCATGAGCGGTTGGCGATCGTCGAGGCCGCCGCGTCGGGCCGTACCCGGCCCCGCGTGCTGGTGCTCGAGTGGACCGAGCCGCCGTTCGCCCCCGGCCACTGGGTTCCGGAGATGGTCGAGCGAGCGGGGGCGGTGAGCCCGTTGGGGTCTCCGGGCGCGAAGTCCTTCCGGACGACGTGGGACGACGTGGCGGCCAGTCGGCCCGACCTGATCGTGGCCGCACCCTGCGGCTTCGGGCTACCCGCATCGCGTGCACTCGCCGACCGGCTGCTCGACTCCGGGGTCCTGCCTGACGGCGTACCGGTGTGGGCCGTGGACGCCAACGCGTCGTTCGCCCGACCGGGTCCGCGTCTCGTCGACGGGGTCGAGGCGCTGGCCGCCATCGCCCATCCGGAGGCCTTCGGCCGGCCCGACGAGGCGCTCGCCGTTCGGTTGCGCTGACTCGACGAGCAGTGAGCGGCTCCCGACGAGGCAGGCTCGTCGGTCAGAGGTCGCCGGGGAAGAGGATGGCGTGCGACGGGCGGTCGTGCTGGTGGACCCACTGCCGCCAGAAGATCGTGAGGTCGACGCCCGTACGCCGCTCGAGCTGGTCGCGCAGGCCGTTCATCGAGAGGTTGCCACCGGCCTTGTCGTGTTGGATCGCGCGCATGGCCCGGAAGAACCTGACATCACCGATCTTGTTGCGCAGCGCATGGACGAAGAACTTGCCCTTGACGTAGACGGGCGCGTCGAACTCGTGGCCGGCGCCCATGTCGTAGAGCTTTCCGCTGAAGAGCCGGTCGCCGTACCTGTGGATCAGTCTGCGATACCGCTGGTCGAGGTCGATCCCGTTGTGCTCGTCCCAGATCCACTCGGAGTACGACGCGAGACACTCGTTGAGGCAGATGTCCTTCCACCTTCGGACGGACACGTTGTCGCCCCACCACTGGTGGCCGTTCTCGTGCACGATCGTGATCAGGTTGGTGTAGCGCGAGTACATCGGGCGGGTGTAGGTCTCCAGCTCGTAGGGGATCGCGTCGTTGATGAAGATGCCGCCGGCCTGCGGTGCCGGGTACGGACCCCAGCGGCGCGCGAGCACACGCAGGATCTCGGGCAGCTTGCGCTCACGTCTGGGTGCCTGACCGGGTTGTGGGCCGTACGCCGAGATCACTCGGGTGCCGTCCCGCAGCCGTGAGCGCTCGAAGGTCAGCCGGTCGATGTACATCCCCGTCAGGTAGGTCGCGGTCCGCTCGGCGAGGCGCCACCGGTAGGTGCGCACTGCCACGCCGGCACGAACGCCCCGAGTCGTTCGCCCCTGGTCACCCATGGACACGACAGCCAAGGGACGTGGCACGGTCGCGGTCAACGAGAACCGAGCCTTGTCGGTGGGATGGTCGTTGCACGGGTACCAAACGGCGCAGCCGTGCGGCTCACCCATGAGGTAGCCGCTGCCCGGCGTACGTGCCGACAGCCATCCGCTGGGTTCGCCACCGTCGAGGACGTACGAAAGCTTGCCGTGGTAGGTCACCCGGGCCACGAACGGCCGGCCCTTGCGGATCGGACCCGCCGGGGTCACGACCAGCTCGTGGGCGCCGGCGCGTCGCCAGGACGCAGCGCGACCGTCGACCGTGAGTGCCGTGACCTTGAGATGCTCGAAGTCGAAGTTGAAGGTCGTGAGCCGCGAGGCGGCCACGGCGCGGACCACCGTTGTCGCCGTGATCGACTTCCTCGTCGGGAAGTAGTCGAGCGAGACGTGGTAGCTGCGCACCTGGTAGCCGGGGTTGCCGTCGGCCGGATAGTAAGGGTCGCCGATCCCGGTGGCACCGGCGGCATACCGCTGGATGGAGGGCGTGGTGACGGCGTGGCCGGTGACGCCTCCGCCAGCCAGGACCAACGCTGTCGACGCGGCGAACATGGCGAGCAGGCGGGGTCTCATGGTCTCCCTCGTTGGCGTCGACGACGGTGGGTTGCCGCGATCCTCGCACAACCGTCCGGGGATAGTTGCTCCTCTGGCCGCCCGCGTTTGCCTAGTTCACAAGCCAGGTGGCTTCTTCACTAGGCAAACGTGCCGCGGGCACTAGGTATTTGCCTCGCTGACTCCGCCGTCCGCCGGAGTCACCCGGTCGGTCAGAGGGTGGCGGGGTGGAGGTTGGCGTCGGAGGGGACGCCGGTGGTGAGGACCCAGTCCTGCCAAAAGCTGGTGAGGTCGACTCCGGTCCGGTTCTCGAGCTCGTCGCGCAAGCCGATCATCGAGAGGTTGCCACCGGCATGGTCGCGCTGGATGCCCTGGAGCGAGGAGAAGAAGGCGTCGTCTCCCAGCAGCCGCCGCAGCGCATGCAGGAAGAAGGTGCCCTTGTAGTACACGCCCGGCCCGTCGAACTCGTGGCCCGGACCCATGTCGTAGAGCGGTGCGTCGAACAGCTGAGTGTCCCGAGCGATGGCGGCTCGGTACCGGCTGTCGAGGTCTGCTCCGTTGTGCTCCGCCCACAACCAGGTCGAGTACGACGCGAAGCATTCGTTCAGGCAGATGTCGCGCCAACGTTCGATCGACACGTTGTCACCCCACCACTGGTGTGCGTTCTCGTGCACGATCGTCGCGACGTCGGCACCTTCGGTATAGATCGGCCGGCCGAAGGTCTCCAACGAGAAGGGGACCTGGCCGTTGACGAAGATGCCGCCCGCGGTGGGAGCCGGATACGGACCCCACGCCCGGCTGAGCACGTCGAGGATTCTCGGCAGCTTGGCTTCCCGCGCCGGGGCTGCGGCCGCATCGGGACCGTACGCCGACAGCACCGGAGTTCCGTCGGACAACGTGGAGCGCTCGAACGTGAGCCGGTCGATGTAGATCGTGGTCAGGTAGGTCGCGGTCGGCTCCTCCATCCGCCAGCGGTAGGTCCGGACCCGGGTTCCGTTCGGGAGCCTGCCCGAGCTCACCCGCCCTTCCAGGCCGACCGACACCACCGCGAGCGGCTGCGGCACCGTCGCCGTGAGATGGAACGTCGCCTTGTCGGTCGGGTGGTCGTTGCACGGGTACCACAGCGAGCACGAGTGTGGCTCGCCGGCGATGAAGCCGCCGCCGGGCGTCGTCGCGTCGTACCACCCACTCGGGACCTGTCCCACCCGGTCGACAGCCGGCTTGCCGTGATAGCCGACCACCGTGACGAAGTCGGCCCCGGCAGCAACTGGCTTCGCCGGTGTGATGACAAGCTCGTGGGCATCGGTGCGTTCGAACGTGGCAGCGTGTCCGTCCACCGTCACGGAGTCAACCGTCAGGCCGAGCAGGTCGAGATGCATGTCGGAGAGGCGCTGCTCGGCCGTGGACTCGATCGTCGTACGCGCGGCGATGAGCTGACGGTCCGGGTCGTAGGTGAGCTGCACGGCGTAACCAGCGACGTCGTAGCCGACGTTGCCGTCGTCGGGGTAGTAGGGGTCACCGATCCCTTGTCCGGTGACCGTATCGGTCCCGGCGCCACTCGGGTCCGGACCCGGTCCGTCACCACCCGTGCAGGCGCTTGTGGCGGCGGCCACCAGCAGCGCGATGGCCGTTACCGTCGTACGACGTCGCCTCATCGACTCAGCCTCACAGTCAAGACACCGCAGCCCGGAGCTCGTCCGCGGTGAAGAGCGCACGTAGTTCGATGTCGGCCGCCGCGAGAGCCGTGGCGTCCGGACCCCGACGGTCGATCACGCACAGCGCCTCCGACACGACCGCACCGGCGTCACGCAGGTCCCGTGTCGACAACACGACCTGCCCACCAGACGTCACCACGTCCTCGATCACGAGAAGTCGTCGACCAGCCACCTCGACCCCCTCGGCCAGCTTGCAGGTGCCGTACTCCTTGGCCCGTTTGCGGACGAACACCGCAGGGAGACCCGTCTCGAGCGAGAGGGCGGTGGCCACCGGGATCCCTCCCATCTCCAGGCCCGCCAGCACCTCGATACCGGCCGGGACCAACGCGGCCAGCGCCACCGCGAGGCGCCGCAACAGCTCGGGCCGGGACTCGAACTGGTACTTGTCGAAGTACTCCGTCGCCGTCTGGCCGGAACGGAGGAGAAACGAACCGGTCAGGTAGGAGACGTCGTACAGCAACGCGGCAAGGTCGTCGCCGCTGCTGTGGGCAGGTCGGGGCGCAGGCATCCACGAAAGAATAGGTGTTCGATACGTCCAGGTCAGCGATGGCTAGAGTGAATCCGTGGCATCGCACGAAGAGCACCTGCGTGAGCACGAATCGGCTGTTCAGGCGCTTCGTGCCTCCTACGCTGCGATCCCGGACGGCCGAACCGTACGTCTGGCCAAGAAGACCTCGAACCTCTTCCGGCCGCGTGCAGGTGGCGTCCAAGGGCTCGATGTCTCCGGCCTCGACGGCGTGCTGTCGGTGGATGTCGCCGCTCGCACCGCAGACGTGCAGGGTATGTGCACCTACGAACACCTGGTCGAGGCGACCCTCCCGCACGGTCTCATGCCGATGGTCGTCCCCCAGCTCAAGACGATCACGCTGGGCGGTGCGGTCACTGGCCTCGGAATCGAGTCCTCGTCGTTCCGGAACGGGCTTCCGCACGAGTCGGTGCTCGAGATGGACATCCTCGTCGGGGACGGGCAGATCGTCACCGCGACCCCTGACAACGAGCACCAAGACCTGTTCGCCGCGTTTCCGAACTCCTACGGCAGCCTCGGCTACGCCGTCCGGTTGCGCATCGAGCTCGAGCCGACCAGCCCGTACGTCGCGTTGCGCCACGTCCGGTTCGACGACCTCGACTCCCTCGCCAAGACCATCGCGACGGTGTGCGAGTCGCGCGTTCACGACGACGAGACCGTGGACTTCATCGACGGGGCAGTGTTCGAGCCCGACGAGGCGTATCTCACGCTCGGCCGGTGGGTCGACGACATCGCCGACTCAGGCCTGCTGCGGCCAAGCGACTACACCGGCCAACATGTCTACTACCGGTCACTGCAGGAGCGCAGTCGCGACGTGTTGACCGCGCACGACTACCTGTGGCGGTGGGATACCGACTGGTTCTGGTGTTCCCAGGCGTTCGGTGCCCAGCACCCGGTGATCCGCCGGGTGTGGCCCTCGAAGTGGCGGCGCAGCGACGTCTACCACCGCATCGTCGGACTCGAGAACAGGTACGGCGTGCTGGCACGCCTCGACCGGCGACGGGGCAAGCCTGAGCGCGAACGCGTCGTCCAGGACGTCGAGATACCCGTCGAGCGTACGGCCGACTTCTTGCGTTGGTTCGCGGACCACGTGCCCATGCGCCCGGTCTGGCTGTGCCCCTTGCGCCTGCGCGAACCCGACGGACCGGGCTCCTCGCGCAACTGGCCGCTCTACCCGCTACGTCCTCAGCAGACCTATGTCAACGTGGGCTTCTGGGGCATGGTCGACATCGAACCCGGCCGCGTCGACGGCGACGTCAACCGGATGATCGAACACGCAGTCGCTGAACACGACGGGCACAAGTCCTTGTACTCCGACGCCTACTACGACGAGCACACGTTCGCCACGATGTATGGCGGCTCGACGTACGACGTGGTCAAGGCGACATATGATCCCGGCCGACGCTTGACCGGACTGTACGAAAAGGCGGTGGGACGTAGATGACGATCGCGGGCATGGTGGAGAAGCTGACAGCCAGCGAGCCACCGGTGCGTTTCGAGGCGTATGACGGCAGCGGCTTCGGCCCCACCGACTCACCCGTCACCATCCGGCTCGTCAACGAGCGCGGCCTGCGCTATCTCGTCACCGCGCCAGGCGACCTCGGGATGGCTCGCGCCTACGTCGTCGGCGATCTCGTGCTCGATGGTGTCCACCCCGGTGACCCCTACGAAGCCATCAAGCGGATGGGGCGATGGCGTGGGCGCCGGCCGTCGGCCGGCGAGCTCACGCAGATCCTGCGTGAGCTCGGACTGCGGCGTCTCGTCCCGCCGGAGCCGCCCGAGCAGGAGGCGCTGCCACGCTGGCGTCGTATTGCCGAAGGCCTGCGGCACTCCCGCCTGCGCGACGCCGAGGCGATCCAGCACCACTACGACGTGTCCAACGCGTTCTACGAGATGGTCCTGGGGCCGTCGATGGCCTACACCTGCGCACTCTTCCCGACGCCTGACGCCACCTTGGAGGAGGCGCAGGCCGCGAAGTTCGACCTGGTCTGCCGCAAGCTCGATCTCAAGCCCGGCATGCGACTGCTCGATGTCGGCTGCGGCTGGGGTGGCATGGTGCGCCACGCTGTGAAGCACTACGGCGTGACCGCAGTCGGCATCACCCTCAGCGCCGAGCAGGCCAAGTGGGGGCAGCTCGCTGTCCAGCACGACCAGCTCGACGGTGCAGAGATCATCCACGGCGACTATCGCGATGCGCCGGGGGAGGGTTACGACGCGATCAGCTCGATCGGGCTGCTCGAGCACGTCGGCGTCCACAACTACCCGTCGTACTTCGAGTTCCTGCGCGGCAAGCTGCGCGACGGCGGCCGGTTGCTCAACCACTGCATCACCCGCCCGCACAACAACGCGCGCGTCACCACGGGCGCCTTCATCGACCGCTACGTCTTCCCCGACGGTGAGCTGACCGGGTCGGGGCGCATCATCACCGCTGCGCAGAACGCCGGCCTCGAGGTCCGGCACGAGGAGAACCTGCGCGAGCACTACGCCCTCACGCTCAAGCACTGGTGCGCCAACCTCGTCGCCCACTGGGACGAGTGCGTCAGCGAGGTCGGCGAACCGACGGCGCGGGTATGGGGGCTCTACATGGCCGGATCACGTTATGGTTTCGAGTCCAACGAGGTCGAGCTCCATCAGGTGCTGGCGGTCAAGCCCGCTCCGAACGGCGATGCGTCGTTCCCCCTACGGCCGACCTGGCTCAGCTGATGGAGCCGGTCTGCAGCGGCGACGCAGCGCAGACCGGCTCCATCAACCACCCACCCCCGTATGCCATCCGACGGTCAAGCCCACGGCGCACATGACGGCTGGAAGCTCTTGTCCATGGGGCCGTCGGTCTGCAGGGCATTGAGCACCATCGCCTGCACGACCGGGTCGTTGGGCGTCTGGTCGTGCTCGATCGTGTCGGTCGGGCACTTGTCCTGGATCACGACGTTGGTCACCCGCCGAGCCGGTCCGGCGAGGGCCTGACTGGTGTACGGGGTGACGACCTCGTCGTGCGTCGTCGAGATCACCGTGTAGTCAGGTCCTGGCACGAGATCGCCGTCCCGGTTGAGCTTGCGCATGAACGGGGAGCCGGCCTGCTGGTCGATGCAGGCCTGGCAGGCCGGTGAGCTGGGCGGGGATGACGGCTGTGGCGCACCGCTCGGCGGCGCGACGATGAGTCCTTGCGTGCCGTGGTTGGACGGCGCGATTCCGACCAGGTCGTCGACCTTGCCTGCACCCCCGAGGAACTTCAGGTAGTAGCGCGGCATCATCCCGCCCTGGCTGTGGCCGACGAGGTCGACCTGGTCGGCGCCGGTTCGCCGTAAGACCTTCGTGACGAAGCTCTTGAGCTCGACGGCGGAGTCGGCAACCGGGCCGGTCGCGAAGTTGCCGTAGTTGAACGCGAAGACGCAGTAGCCGTGGTCGGCGAGGAAGGGCGACATCGTCGGCCAGTTCTTGGTCATGGACTCGAAAGTGCCGTTCACCAGGATCACCGGCTGCGGGTGCCGGACATCCGGCTTGCAGGACCAGTCGTTCGACCCGGGCGGCGCCGTCGGGTCCTGGCCCGCGGCCGGCCCGGGAGCCGCCGCCGTCCGGAGGGGCACCGAAGCCGTCGCAGACGTCGTGAGCGAGCCGGCGAGCAGCCCGGCTGCTCCGGCGATGCCGACAACGAGCAGGATCCGCGATCTCATCAACAACCTCCTGTGCGGCACCTCGTCGTGGCGCCGTCGTTGGTGGTTCAACGATCGATCTGTCGTGACGTCACGCTGAGCCGCTCACGACGGTAGCAGTGCTGAGTGCGGCCACGGCACGATGCACCACGTGGCTGGGGTGGCTGGGTACCGTATGCGCGTGCCTCACGTCTTCCAGGAGCTGGAGCTCCACGAAGCAGCGCTCGATCATCCCGACGCCGTCCTCCTCACCGAGCGGGTGCAGACGTACTACGCCACCTTGTATGGAGCCCCCGACACCGGACCGATCGAACCGCAAGAGCTCGCGCCGCCGTCCGGTCGGTTCTTCCTCGGGTTCCTGCTTTCGGAACCTGTCCTGATGGGTGGTTGGCGCTTCGCGCTCGAGCCGATCGGTATCGCGGCCGACCGTCCCGCTGAGATCAAGCGCATGTATGTCGTTCCGGAGTACCGGCGACGGGGCCTTGCCCGGCGCCTCCTGCAGCACCTGGAGCAGTCGGCGCGAACCGCCGGGGCCGACGCCATGGTGCTCGAGACCGGGCTGCCCCAGGCCGATGCTGTCTTGCTCTATCGATCGAGTGGTTACACCGAGATCCCGCGTTTCGGTCACTACCAGCACGCACCCGACGCGATCCACCTCGGTCGCATGCTCTGACGGACGCGCGTGCGTTCGAGCGTGCGCCGTTTCACGACGGCACACCTCGCCCGCGAACCTCGTTACTCGTTGTCGGGGGCGGGTGGCACGTCTGCGGGATCCGCCATCGTGATCCCGAGGGCACCGGCCATGCCGCCCGTGAACGCGAACACGTCGATCGGCGAGGCATTGGCCACCGTTGCTCCGGCCAGGCTTGCGATTCCCCGGACGCCTTCCCAGGTGCAGTCCACGAAGACAGCCTTCGCCGCGCGGACCGATGAGAAGTCGGCACCGCTCAGGTCGCATCGCTCGAACCGAGCACCCCGCAGATCGGCCGAGCCGAAGTCGGCGCGCTGGAAACGACAGTCACGAAACTCCAACGCCAGGCTCGATGCGAACCGCAGCGAGCTCATGTCCGCAAGGCAGTCCACCATCGCGACGTGCCGAAGCGTCGGCTCGATCCAGGTGGCGCCGGTCAGGCGACAGCCGGTCAACACGACCCGGTTGAACGCAGCGTCGCGCAGCAGCACGTTCGCCAGGTCGCAACGGGTGAGCAGCGTGTCGGACATCGAGAGCTTGTCCAGCTCGGACCCGGCGAGCGTGGTGCCGGTCAGATGGCACTCCTCGACGTCGACGAGCCGGGCTCGGCGACCCGAAAGATCCGCGTCGCCCCAGTCGACGCGACGGAGCATCGCGTCATCGGTCAGGTCGTCGTCCGGCATCGCCGCCGGTCTGCCACTGGCGCTGAGACGAGGTGCGATCCGCCGTACGGACCTGCTGGGTCGAACGGACACGTATCCGATGTTACGCGCAAATGGACATTCTGCCGACCGCGGTCCACGTCGCTCAGAGCAGGGTCGCCACTGTGTAGATGACGAGACCCGCTAGCCCGCCGACCAGGGTGCCGTTGATACGGATGAACTGCAGGTCCCGACCGACGAAGAGCTCGATCCGGTTGGCGG
>JANLYC010000150.1:0-4574 GCA_031365435.1 Nocardioidaceae bacterium | reverse complement strand
ACTAGGTGTACTGCCCAGGGACATTGGTTGAGATTGTGCGACGACACGATCTGAATGCGCTTGATGTACGAAGACCTCCGGGCGTGGAGTGGAGCTGTCTAGAAACCGCTCCTCACCCTGGAGGTCTTCGTGTCCCACCGTAACGCAGCCCTGACCCCGCGCGCTCGCTTGAAGTTGGCCCGTCTGGTTGTTGATCAGAACTGGCCGGTTGCTCGTGCCGCCGAACGCTTCGATGTGACCTG
Source organism: Nocardioidaceae bacterium (assembly GCA_031365435.1). GTDB lineage: Bacteria > Actinomycetota > Actinomycetes > Propionibacteriales > Nocardioidaceae > JANLYC01. The sequence goes on along the minus strand of JANLYC010000150.1, from coordinate 4,332 downwards.
GCCGACCGCGAAGCGGTGGGCTGAGCGGTATCGCGAACACGGTGAGGCCGGCATGAATGACGTGTCGTCGCGACCGCACCGGTCACCGGCGAGGACGCCGCAGCCGGTCGTGCGCAAGATCGTGCATCTACGTTGGAAGCAACGGCTGGGACCGGTGCAGATCGCCGACCGGCTCGGAATAGCCGCCTCCACCGTGCATGCGGTGCTGGTCCGGTGCCGACTCAACCGGCTCAGCCATATCGACCGGATCACCGGCGAACGGATCCGCCGCTACGAACACCAGCACCCCGGTGACCTGCTCCACATGGATGTGAAGAAGCTGGGCAACGTCCCCGACGGCGGCGGCTGGCGCTACGTCGGTCGCCAGCAAGGTGCGAAGAACCGGGCCGCCACCACCGGTAAGACCCGCAGCGCCAACCGATACCCGCAGATGGGCACCGCCTACGTCCACACCGTGCTCGACGACCACTCCCGCGTCGCCTACGCCGAGATCCACGACGACGAGACCGCGGCCACCGCAGCCACCGTCCTGCGCAACGCCGTCGCCTGGTTCGCCCACCGCAACGTCACCACCGTGCGGGTACTCACAGACAACGGCAGCTGCTACCGCAGCCACCTGTGGCGCGACACCTGCCTCGAGCTCGGCATCGCGCACAAACGCACCCGCCCCTACCGGCCCCAGACCAACGGCAAGATCGAACGGTTCCACCGCACCCTCGCCGAAGGCTGGGCATTCAAAAAGTTCTACAACTCCGAAACCGTCCGCCGCAAAGCCCTGCCAGGATGGATCCACTACTACAACCACCACCGGCCCCACACCGCAATCGGCAAGGCAACGCCCATCAGCCGCTTAACCAACCTCCCCGAACAGCACAACTAGGCAAACGCCAACGGTCAGATCGAGCGGCGGGCACGCAGGAAGCGGCGCTCGGTCTCGTTGTCGGTCAGCGCAATCGCCTGGTCGTATGCCGTTCGGGCCTCCCGCTGCCGCCCCAATCGGGCCAGCACGTCGGCCCGCGTCGCGGACAGATAGGCATACCGGTCCAACGCCGGATCGAGCGCCAGCACATCGAGCTCCCCCAGGACGTCGGCCAGGTCGGCTCCCGGCACGAGGCTCGCGGCCGCCAGGCGGTTCAGCTCCACGACCGGGCTCGGCCACCGGAGGAGCAGCGCGTCATACATGCGCACGACCTGCGGCCAGTCGGTCGTCTCCCACGACGGTGCCGCCATGTGCAGCCCGGCAATGGCCGCCTGCAGAACGAACCGCCCGTTTCCCTCCCGCAACGCCTGCGATGCCAGCGCGAGGCCCTCGTGCGTCAGGCTGTGGTCCCACCGAGCCCGATCCTGGTCGGCGAGCAGGACGAGATCTCCCGACGGACCCAGCCGGGCCTCACCACGAGCTTCGGCGAACAACAGCAGGGCCAACAGCCCACGCACCTCGGGCTCAGCCGGTAGCTGCGCGACGAGCAGCCTCGCGAGGCCGACTGCCCTCGACGTGAGATCGGGGCGAATCAGGGCATCTCCTGTCGCGGTGTGACCTGCTGTGTAGGCCAGATGCACCACGGTCAGAACGGTGTCCAGCCGCGCCGAGAGCTGGTCGTCGGACGGGAGGCGGAACGGCACCCCGGCCGCGGCGATCTTCTGCTTGGCCCGGGTGATCCGAGCGGCGATCGCGGTGTCCTTCGCCAGCAGGACTTTGCCGATCTCGGACGTGGTGAGTCCGCACATGAGACGTAACGTCAACGCGAGCTGGGCGTCACGCGCCAACGCCGGGTGGCAGCAGGTGAAGACCAGGCGCAGCGGGTCGGCGGGGGCGATCTCCTCCGGGTCGCTGTCTTCCACCACCAGCAACGGCAGCTTGCGCCGTAACGTCGACTCGCGACGGAGCGCATCGAGCGCCTGCCGTCTGGCCACCGTCGTCAGCCAGCCGACCGGATTGTCGGGTACGCCGTCGGGCCAGGTCCGCAACGCCTGCACGAACGCCTCCTGGGCGCAGTCCTCGGCCAGGTCGAGGTCACGGGTGAGGCGCACCGTGGCCGAGAGCACGGTCGCCCAATGGCGGCGGTGCGCGTCCTCGACTCGGCGGGTGATACTCCGGGCGTCCGTCACGACAATCGGCGCTGCGGTGCGGTCAGTCCCGGTCGATGTTCGTGTCCATGACCGGGCGGACCTCGATGTGGCCCGACGGGCAAGCCTGGGCGAGCTCGAGCGCCTGGTCGAGGTCACGGGCCTCGATGAGGTAGAAACCACCGAGCGCTTCCTTGGTCTCGATGAACGGCCCGTCGCTGACGACCGGCGCAGCACCGGGGTTGTTCCAGTCCTTCTTGACGGTGGTTGCGGTGGAGGTGCGCTCGAGCGCGCGGCCCTCGAGAATGCGTGCGCCTGCGGCCTCGACGGCGTTGGCGAACTCGCCGTGCAGCTTCATCGTGGCCTCCCACTGGTCGGGCGTCACTTCGTCATACCAGCTCTCGTCGTCGAAGAGCATGAACATGTACTCGGCCATGGCGGCCTCCTCATCTGGGTTGTTCGACTGATGTTCTGACGAACGAGCCTGGGCTGATTCGACAACCTCCCGGGGCCACTTGTCCAGCCTGCCGACAACCGGCCACAGGCGCGATGACCGCCGCTGGTGCATCAACCAGCTCGCCGTAGCCCTTGACTGACGGCCGGCGATTCGGCTTCCGACGGCCGGCACCGATAAACTCGGGGCCGCACGTCGCGCGAGTACGTCGCCCGGCGTCCGGCCGGACCGAACCGCGGCCCTCTCTCCGCCCACTGACAGGACTCTGAATGCCCGCCCCTACGCATGCCCCCGCGACGGCGACGACGTCGCGCGACGACCTGCGCAACGTCGCGATCGTCGCGCACGTGGACCATGGCAAGACCACACTGGTCGACGCGATGCTGTGGCAGTCCGGCGCCTTCGGCGAGCATCAGCATGTCGACGAACGCGCGATGGACTCCGGTGACCTCGAGCGGGAGAAGGGCATCACGATCCTGGCGAAGAACACCGCAGTGCACTACAAGGGCGCGGCCGCTGGCGGCAAGCCGATGACCATCAACATCATCGACACCCCCGGTCACGCGGACTTCGGCGGCGAGGTCGAGCGCGGCCTCTCCATGGTCGACGGCATCGTGCTGCTGGTCGACGCCTCGGAGGGTCCGCTTCCGCAGACGCGGTTCGTCCTGCGGAAGGCTCTCGCGGCCAAGCTCCCTGTCGTTCTCGTCGTCAACAAGGTCGACCGACCAGACGCCCGCATCGCCGAGGTGGTCGAAGAGACCTACGAGCTGTTCCTCGACCTGCTCGACGACTCGCACGACCAGGACTCGCTCAACTTCCCCGTCGTCTACGCCTCGGCCAAGGTGGGCCGGGCTTCCACCGAGCAGCCGGCCGATGGGTCGATGCCGAACTCACCGGACCTGGAGCCGTTGTTCCGCACGATCATCGAGACCGTGCCGGCGCCGACATACACCGAGGGCGCCCCTCTGCAGGCGCACGTGACCAACCTCGACGCCTCACCCTTCCTGGGCCGCCTCGCCCTGTGCCGTGTCCACGAAGGGACGCTCCGCAAAGGTCAGAACGTCGCGTGGCTACGACGCGACGGGTCGCGGCAGAACGTCAAGATCACCGAGCTGCTGGTCACCCAGGCGCTCGAGCGGGTGCCCGGGGAGTCGGCCGGACCTGGTGACATCATCGCCGTTGCCGGTATTCCGGAGATCAACATCGGCGAGACACTGGCGGACCCCGAGAACCCGGTCGCGCTGCCGCTCATCACCGTCGACGAACCAGCGATCTCGATGACGATCGGCACCAACACCTCCCCGCTCGCCGGACGCGCCAAGGGAACCAAGGTCACCGCCCGGCTGGTCAAGGATCGCCTCGACCGCGAGCTCGTCGGAAACGTGTCGATCAAGGTGCTCCCGACCGAGCGGCCCGACACCTGGGAGGTCCAGGGTCGCGGTGAGCTGGCGCTGGCCATCCTCGTCGAGCAGATGCGGCGCGAAGGGTACGAGCTGACCGTCGGCAAGCCGCAGGTCGTGACACGAGAGATCGACGGCAAGATTCACGAGCCGGTCGAACGTCTCACGATCGACGCGCCCGAAGAGCATCTGGGCAGCATCACCCAGCTGCTCGCGGTCCGGAAGGGTCGGATGGAGCAGATGATCAACCACGGGACGGGCTGGGTGCGGATGGAGTTCCTCGTCCCGGCGCGAGGCCTGATCGGCTTCCGCACGGAGTTCCTGACCGACACCCGCGGCACGGGCATCGCGCACCACGTGTTCGAGGGCTACGAGCCGTGGGCCGGTGAGCTACGGACACGCTCGAGCGGC
>JANLYC010000144.1:0-9410 GCA_031365435.1 Nocardioidaceae bacterium | reverse complement strand
TGTGAACAAGGCAAACGCGGAGGGTCAGAGGATGCTCATGCGGAGGAGCCGGCGGCGTTCCTCCTGGTCCAGGACGGCATGCACCCGTCGGCTCAGGTCGTTGTCACCCATCAGCTGATGGCACAGGTGGCAAGCCCCCACCGTCGTACCGGGGTCCGGCAGCAGAGCCGCGAGCGCCGGGTCGAGCCGCGCGATCAGGCTGTACAGGTCGGCGAACCCATGTCGTTTGATGGTCCGCAGGAACAAGGAACCCTCGATCCGATGCCAGATGTCACGCAGCGACGCCGTGTAGACGTTGCCGTACGAGATCCCTGGCGTATCGCGGTTGTAGACCGAGCAGCAGGGGTAGACCTCGCCGTCCCAGAAGACGGTCACGTCGTGGTAGATGCGCCGGTAGCACGTGTCGCCGCGGAAGTCGGTGTTCGGGTACGACGCACGCGACAACCGCCGATGGCGCAGCCTGCCGACCTGTGGCCCGACCGGTCGTTGAGCCAGCGTGACGTCTGTCCTGGCGAACTCCGGGAACATGGCCTCGAGCCGTAGCCTGTCGTCGTAGAAGGTGCCCGAGATACTGGCGTCCACGCCAAGCTCCAGACAGCGCCGCACGACCCGGCTGATGTGCTCGCGCGGAACCCACTTCTCGTGGCTGGGGTCATGACTCGCCGTGAACCCGCTCAGCCCGTTGTCGACCAACGGCTGCAGCATCGCGTCGACGGTGGCGTCGTCGGTCGCCCACGCGCACGCCGAGATAGCCGTGAAAGGCAACCCGTGGTACGCCATCCGTGCGCTGATCAGGAGCATGTCGTCGTGGTAGACGAAGGGGTCGCCACCGGTGAACGAGCAGGCCTCGAACACGCCGAGATCTGCCGCCTGGTCCACGAGGTCGAGCGCCAGTTCGAGATCCATGGTCTCCGTACGCCGTGGCCCGGAGGCGTAACAGCAGAAGTCACACGCCAGCGGGCACGTCATCGTGTAGTTCAGGACCAAGACGTTGTGGAGGTTGTCGTCGAGCTCGATGCCGCGTGACGTCGCCCGCTCAGCCGCCAGGTCCTGTTCCTCCGTGGAGACCGGCACGCCGGGTGCCCACGCCAACATCTCGCGGGTGGCTCCCCGGCGGGAGGCGTCGACGACAGGAAGTTGACGGGTCATGGGCACGGCCGGCTCAGCTCCGCACCTCGACGACCAGTGCCGCCGTGAGAGCGACCTCAATCGCTGTCACCCGGCCACTCCCGTACGCCGTGTCCCACTGTTCGGTCGTCATGGCTGTGCGGCTGATCTCGATCGCCTCGGCGATCTCCTCGTGCTGCCAACCCGGCCGCGGGGTCGACAGTTGCTCACGCATGGCATCGGCGGCCCCCAGCAGGCGGATGGCGCGGTCATGGTCTCCGAGCTCGGCTTTGACGGCGGCGTAGTCCTCGGCCAGCACAGCAAGCTCGGCGGGCTCGCATATCGTCACGGCCCGCGCGATGATGCGTCGCATCTCCTGGTCGGCCTCGTCAACCCGACCGATGGCCCGCAACGTGCATGCCATGCTGTGCTGATAGACCACCTCGGCGACCGGGTCACCGAGCCGACGGGCGATGTCGACCGCCTCGTCGCCCAGCGCCAACGATCGTGCGTCGTGGTGCTCGATCCCCTCGAAGGTCGCGTAGTAGCCCAACGTGCGGTGGATGAGCACATCGTCGCCGGAGGCGCGCGCGGCATGCAAGGCCTCGTCGTACGCCGGCCGCGCGGCCTCCGGTCGGCCGCGGTACTCCTCAGCGACCGCGAGCGCACGAAGCGACGACGAGAGTCCGGCGCCGTGGTCGCCGAGGCGGCGACACATGCTCACGCCTTCGGTCGCGCGTTGCTGAGCAGCCTCGGGATCACCGAGCAGCACCAGGAATCCAGCGAGCTGGCCCAGGCATCGAGCGAGCTCTGGCGAGTCATGCCCGTCGGTCCGCTCGACCGCCTTGGCGAGCCACCCCTGTCCCTCCTGGTAGTAGCTGTTGGCACGCCAGAAGGGGTCCAGGGCGGCGCACAGGCGCAGGCCGATGACCACGGGGGGTTGGAGTGCGTCCGGATCTGCGTCAGTCTCAGTGCACCAGCTGAGAGCCGCCCGGAGGTTGTCGTGTTCGACGCCGAGCCGTTCTCGGGCCTCGGAGAAGCGGTTGCCCCTGAGCAAGGCCCCCTGCTCCTCGGCGAGCGCGGTGAAGAACCGAGCATGGTGTTCCAGCACAGTGCCGAGCTCGCCGGCGGCGGCGAGCTGGTCACGCGCGAACATGCGGATGGTCTCCGGCAGGCTCAGCCGCGGTTCTCCGTCGGCCGTCTCGGTCACGGTCAGCAGGCTGGCATCCACCAAGGCGGCCACGAGGTCGAGGGGATCCCACGTTTCGGTACGACGTCGGGGAGTGGCCACCGCCACGATCGCCTCCACGCTCGCCCCGCCGACAAACACGCCGAGCTGACGAAGCAGCGACCTTTCGTCAGCGGACAACAGGTCATACGACCACGCGATCGTGTCGCGCAACGTCCGATGTCGACTGGCTACCTGGTTGCTTCTGGCGGCCAGGTCCAACACCCCGTCCATCCTGGCCACCAGCGCCCGGGGGCTCAGGAGCTTGGAGCGCGCCGCCACCAGCTCGATCGCCAGCGGCATACCGTCGAGTCGGCGGCACAGCTCGACCACGGCAGGGCCGTTGTCGTCGGTCAACGCGAATCCAGGCTGCACCATCTTCGCGTGCTCGACATACATCTGGATGGCTCCCCAGCGACCCACAGGACCCACGCCCGCCCCGGACGGGACCTCGAGCCCTGGCACCGGATGCTCGAACTCCCCGGTGACATGGAGAGGACGGCGCGACGTGGCCAGGACCGACACGTTCGCGGCAGCGGACAGCAGGCGTGCCACGACGACGTCGGCCTCGAGCAGCTGTTCGAGGTTGTCGAGCACGAAGAGGGCACGGCGGTGCTCGACGTCCGCAAGCAGACCGTCCGGGTTCCGCGCATCCGGCGGCAGGTCGAGCACCTCCGCGATCGAAGTCCACATCAGGTCAGCACTCGTGATAGCCGCCAGCCCGACGAAGTAGATCCCGTCGGGAAAGTCAGGGACGAGACGCTGCGCCACGCCGATCGACAGCCGCGTCTTCCCCGTTCCACCAGGTCCGGTGAGGGTCGTCACCCGAACGCCCGACCGCACGAGCGCCACCAGCTCTGCGATCTCGCCGTCCCGCCCGAACAAGGGTGTCGCCGGGACCGGCAACCGGGAGGCGGCGCCCAGCGACTTCGGCGGCGGGAAGTCGGTCTGGAGACCTTCGATGTCGAGCTGGAACAGGTGCACCGCGGTCGCCAGGTCCTTCAGCCGGTGCGGGCCGAGCCTGCGCAGACCGAGACCGGCGGATGGCCGTTCGCCGAGCTGCTCGGCGGTGGCTGAGGTCAGCAGCACCTGCCCGCCGTGCGCAGCCGAAGCCACCCGCGCCGCACGATGCACGTCGATCCCGACGTACCCACCGTCGAGCACGGTGGGCGAACCGGTGTGCATCCCCATCCGGACCCGGACCTGTTCCCCGCGGGGCCACGGGTACGTCACGAGATCTCGCTGTGCCTGCGCAGCCGCCGCTACGGCGGCGAAAGCCGTCGGGAAGACCACGAAGAAGCTGTCCCCTTCGGTGCCCATCTCCGTGCCGCCGTGCGCGCCCCAGGCAGCGCGCAGAACGTGACGTTGACCGACCAGCGCGTCGCCGTACGCCGCCCCGAGCCGCGTGAGGAGTGCTGTCGATCCCTCGATGTCGGAGAACAGCAAGGTGATGGTCCCCGACGGCAGCTCAGCCATGTCCCATGATCCTCCTCGCGCCGGTCTCAGGGCACATGCGTGTCAGAGCAGGTCGACGGATTGGTCGGTCACGGTCTGGCGACATTCGCAGGCGGCCGGATGCCCTTGAACGACCAGGTCACGTCATGGAACTCCAGGTCACGAAGCCTGGCGCACAAGGCGATCGTCAGGCCTTGGAGGAACTCGAGGTTCTGCAGCATCGGAGCAAACCTCGCCTGGGTGAGGACGAAGCTGGTCAGACCGTCATCACCCGCAACGATGGTGGCCGAGCGGGGTGCCGGGGCGATCAACGAGATCTCGCCGAAGTAGTCCCGCTCGCCCAGGACTGCTCGCTCGACTCCGTTGATGAAGACTCTCGCCTCCCCGCTGAGCACGATGTGCAGGTCGGCGTTGGACGAGCCCTGGGCAACGATCTCCTCACCCGGCTCGTACGTCGTGGTCTCGCCGCGCTCCCCGAGCTCATTGATGAGTCCCTCAGACAGACCCGTGAACAGATCAACCTCGGCGAGTGCGCTCAACGGCTCGATGGGCATCGCGCCAGTACCTCCCTCGTTGGCCCGACGAGAAGAACCGCCGGCTCCTCGAGGTATCGCGTCGCTCGTCCCGACCACTGATCATGGACGACAACGCCGACGTCGGACGTGGACCGGCCTATCCCGTCATTTCTCCGAGTGAACAGGTCAAATCTCGGCTTAGCAAGGCAGACCTGCCTTGTTGGCAAGCCGTTTGGCTTGTTAACAAGGCAAACCGGGCGCGGAGGCGGGGGTGCAGTGGGGTGCAGTGGGGTGCAGTGCGGTGCAGTGCGGTGCAGTGCGGTGCAGTGCGGTGGGGTGCGGTGGGTGGGGTCCGGTGGGTCGGTGCGGCGGGTCAGGCGCGTTCGGGCTTGGTGGCCCGCGAGACGAGGGCCTGCAGCATCTGCTGAGGCGTCGTCTCACCGCGGACCAGGGCAGCAACGGCCTCGACGATCGGCATCTCGACGTCGTGACGGTGGGCCAGGTCCTTGATCGACTCGCACGACTTCACACCTTCTGCAACCTGTCGTGTCGACGCCGCGATCTCGTCGACGCTCAGGCCCTGACCAAGCTTCTCGCCGAAGGTCCGGTTGCGCGAGAGCGGAGATGAGCACGTCGCCACCAGATCACCGAGTCCGGCGAGCCCCGAGAAGGTATAGGGGTCCGCGCCCAGCGCCTCCCCCAGCCGGGCCGTCTCCGCCAGCCCGCGGGTGATCACCGTCGCGGTGGAGTTGTCGCCGAAGCCCAGGCCCACCGCCATCCCCACCGCGAGCGCGATGACGTTCTTGGTCGCACCGCCGAGCTCGCAGCCCACGACGTCGGTGTTGGTGTACAGCCGAAGGGCCGGACTGTGGCAACGAGCCTGCAGCTGTTCCGCGACCGACTCAGCCGCGCACGCGATGACCGAGGCAGCGGGCTGCCGGGCAGCGATCTCGTGCGACAGGTTCGGTCCCGACAGGACGGCGATCCGTTCCGGCCCGATGCCAGTCACCTCCTCGACAACTTCGCTCATACGCTTGGAGCTGCCGAGCTCGACGCCTTTCATCAGGCTCAGCACCAGCGCGTCGTCCGGGATGTGCTTGGCCCAGTCCTCGAGGTTGGCGCGCAACGACTGCGACGGGACGGCCAGCACGGCGATGTCGGCGCCCGCGAGCGCCTCTTCGGGATCATGAGTCGCCGAGATCGCATCCGGCAGTGTCACGCCGGGCAGGTAGTCGACGTTCTCGTGCGAGGCGTTGATCGAGTCGCTGAGCTCCTCACGGCGCGCCCACAAGACGACTTCGTTGCCTGCATCGGCCAAGACCAACGAGAACGCGGTGCCCCACGAACCCGCACCGAACACTGCAACCTTGCTCATCCGAACACCGTGCGCATCAGAACTCAGTCGTTCCCCTCTTGGGAGTGCGGGCGGGTTTGTTGGGGTTGCCCGTCTCGGGAACCCCCTCGACCTTGGGATCGAAACGGATCTCCGGTGCCTTGGCGTCCCGGATGTCCTCGAGCAGCCGAGTCACGTCAGCCATGATCCGGGCGGTGGCTTCGTGCAGCACCGCGGGGGTCAGTTTTCTGCCGCGCAGGTCGTCCAGGTCAACCGGTGTACCGGCCCGGATCCGCATCGTCTTGCGTGGCAGCAGCCGCGGCCGACGAGAGTACGGCGCCAGCACCTCCTGCGGACCCCACTGGGCGCAGGGGATCACCGGACAGCCCGTGGTGAGACCGATGCGGGCTGCTCCGGACTTGCCGACCATGGGCCACAGGTCCGGATCACGGGTGATGGTGCCCTCGGCGTACACGATCACGCACTCGCCCTGCCGCACGGCCTCGACAGCCGCGCTGAAGGCCTTCACGGCGTCCATGGACTTGCGGTACACCGGGATCTGTCCGGCACTCCGGAGGATGTGCCCGACCAGCGGAACGGCGAACACCTCGGCCTTGCCGAGGAATCGGGGCAGTCGCCCGTTGTCGTAAACGAAGTGCCCGAAGGGCACGGGGTCGAACTCGGAGACGTGGTTGGTGACCAGCACACAGCCACCTGTACGGGGCAGGTTCTCGGTGCCGCGCCAGTCGCGCTTGGTCAGCAGCATCATCGGCCGGTGCAAGGCGACGACGCAGATCGCCAGCGCCCACCCTCGCTTCTGCCTGGCCACTCTCACCCCTTTGTCACGCGCTTGCCACTCGGCCGGCGCAGGCAGCCAGTTTTGTGCACCGGGCCGGACCATGTCGAGCCGGGTGGCAAGATCGTCCGTGATGTCGTCGCCACCGCCGCCGCCGGGTCCGGCGCCTCACCCCGATTCGTGGTCGTTAGTCTTTCCTGTCAAGCAGACCACGATCGGCAAGTCGCGGCTGCACGGCCTGCCGGACGAGGTCCGGCAGGCACTTGCCCGGGCCTTCGCTCTCGACACCGTCGCCGCGTCCGTGACAACCGCAGGTGTACGACGCGTGGTGGTCGTGACCAATGACCCTGACGCTGACTCGTTCCTCACCGTGGGCGCCGAGGTCATCGCCGATGTGGCGGACGCGGGTCTCAACGCCGCCCTCGTTCATGGCGCTCATCGCGTGGCCGCAGCGCACGACGCCACAGGCGTGGCCGCGTTGACCGGAGATCTACCGGCATTGCGGCCCGAGGTCCTGGCCATCGCCTTGGGCGCGGCACCGGCGCGACGGTGGTTCGTGTCCGACTCAGGGGGAACGGGTACGACCTTGTTGGCCGCCTCAGGAGGGCGACTGTCTCCCGCATTCGGTTCGCACTCGCGAGCAGCACATCGCGCCGACGGCGCGGTCGAACTCGAACTTCCCGGCCTCGAGACACTCCGCCGCGACGTCGACACCGAAGTCGACCTGTGGGACGCGGTCCGGCTCGGAGTCGGACCGTATACACAGTCAGTCCTGTCACGCTTCGAGGTCAGAGGGCTGGAGCCGCTACCGTGACGGGGTGGACGACGAGATGACCCGTCAGGGAACGGTCTGGGCCTTCGATGAGAGGACCACCACGGGCAACATCGTCACCGACGACGGTGCAGAGCTGACGTTTGGTGCTGAGGTCTTTCTCGCGAGCGGACTCCGTCTGCTGAGGCCCGGTCAACGGGTCCGGATGGCCGCGACCGGCGATGTCATCACCGCACTGACGATCGTGACGCTCGACGCACCGCGCTGACACGCAGAGAGGCCGGACCCGCCGGGTCCGGCCTCTCTGAAGTGGGGTGCTGCCTCAGCGCTTCTTGGCAGCCTTCTTCGCCGTGGTCTTGCGTGCCGGCGCCTTCTTTGCTGCGGTCTTCTTGGCCGGGGCCTTCTTGGCAACGGTCTTGCGGGCCGTCGTCTTCTTGGCAACCGTCTTCTTCGCAGGCGCCCGCTTGGCCGCGGTCTTCTTGGCGGGGGCCTTCTTGGCGGTCGTCTTCTTGGCGGTCGTCTTCTTGGCGGTCGTCTTCTTGGCGGTCGTCTTCTTCGCCGGCGCCGACGTGGTCTTCCTCGTCGGTGCCGCCGTCTTGGCCGCAGCTACTGCGGCCTTGGGAAGCTTCTTGGCACCTGACACAACGGCCTTCAGGTCAGCGCCGGCACGGAACTTGGGCACCGCGGTCTTCTTGGCGCGGCTGCGTTCTCCCGTGCGTGGGTTGCGGACCATCCGGGACGGACGCACGACCCTCTCGAAGGCACCGAAGCCTGTGATCGCCACCTTCTCACCCTTCGCCACTTCGCGAGCGATGGTGTCGAGCACAGACTCGAGGGCGTGCTGCGCTGCCTTCTTGTTGCCCTCGAAGTGATTGGACATGGCCTCGATGAGTTGACTCTTGTTCAAGGGACTTCCCTTTCATGAACTCGGACCGGTCGAGCCCATGCTCGACGTTGGTCAAAACGCTATTCACCATAGAACCGCATTACAGGCCGACACACCCAATCAGCAGCCGCAGTTTTGGTGAGCGTTCACGGCGTCTCCGTCTCCAAGAGCTCCTCCCGACTGACCTCGAAGTCGATCAGTCCGGTCTCTGATCTCAGAGTGTCGCAGGCTTGAACGATGCCCGATTCCCTTCGTACACAGCGATATCGGCCTCTCGACTCAAGGTGATGCCGATGTCGTCGAGGCCTTCCATCAGCCGCCAGCGTGTGTAGTCGTCGATCTCGAAGGCAGTTTCGACGTCACCAGCACGAACAAGTCTTTCAACCAGGTCGACGGTCACTGCCGTGCGTGGATCGCGTTCGACCACCGACCACAGTGCTTCGACCACAGCAGCATCGACTACCGCAACGAGCAGGCCGGACTTGCCGGCGTTGCCGCGGAAGATGTCACCGAACCTGGACCCGACGACGGCCTTGAATCCGTAGTCCTGCAAGGCCCAGACGGCGTGCTCTCGCGACGAGCCGGTCCCGAAGTCCGGTCCCGCGAGCAAGACACTCACACCTGCGTATTCGGGTGCGTTGAGGATGAACGACGGGTCATGCCGCCAGGCCGCGAACAGGCCGTCCTCGAATCCCGTGCGGGTGACGCGCTTGAGATACTCCGCCGGGATGATCTGGTCGGTGTCGACGTTGCTCCGCCGCAGCGGCAGGGCCGTACCGGAATGGGCCGTGAACTTCTCCATGTCAGGACCCTTCTTCCACGGAGAGGTCAGCGGGGCTGGCCAACCGGCCGAGCACCGCCGTTGCGGCAGCCACCAACGGCGACACCAGGTGCGTTCTGCCGCCCTTGCCCTGCCGACCCTCGAAGTTGCGGTTGGACGTGGACGCGCTGCGCTCCCCCGGGGTGAGCTGATCAGGGTTCATGCCCAGGCACATCGAGCAGCCGGCACCGCGCCACTCAGCGCCGGCTTCCTTGAAGACGACGTCGAGGCCCTCGTGCTCTGCTTGCAGCCGGACGCGCGTCGACCCCGGTACGACGAGCATGCGCACGGCCTCGGCAACGTGACGGCCTTCGATGACGGCCGCCGCCGCGCGAAGGTCTTCGATGCGGCCGTTGGTGCACGACCCGACGAACACGGTGTCGACCTCGATCGAGCGCATCGGCGTGCCGGCGGTCAGGTCCATGTAGGCCAGCGCCCGCTCCGCAGCGACCCGGTCGCCCTCGTCGGCGAAGTCCTGCGGGGACGGGACCACGGCAC
>JANLYC010000033.1:0-7713 GCA_031365435.1 Nocardioidaceae bacterium | reverse complement strand
TTCTCACCTAGAACGGCCCGTGCGATCGCACCCTCACCCGCCATGCCGAACACAACCATCGGGAGCTTGTTCTCCATGCACAGCGCGAAGGCCGTGGCATCGGCGACGCGCAGTCCCTGCTGCAGCGCATCGGAGTACGTCCACCGGTCGATCTTTGTCGCCGTCGGAGCCTTGCGCGGATCGGCGGTGTAGACCCCGTCGACGCCGGTCTTGCCCATCAGGACGACTTCGCACTTGGTCTCGAGGGCCCGCTGGACCGCGACGGTGTCCGTCGAGAAGAACGGCATCCCCGCCCCCGCGCCGAAGATCACGACACGGCCCTTCTCGAGGTGCCGGATGGCCCGACGCGGGATGTACGGCTCGGCCACCTGCCCCATGGTGATGGCCGTCTGGACCCGCGTCTCGATGCCTTGCTTCTCGAGGAAGTCCTGGAGAGCCAGACAGTTCATCACGATGCCCAGCATGCCCATGTAGTCGGCGCGTGCGCGCTCCATGCCTCGCTGCTGCAGCTCGGCTCCGCGGAAGAAGTTGCCGCCGCCGAGAACGATGGCAATCTGGACGCCCTCGCGAGCGGCACTCGCGATCTCCTTGGCGACCGTGTGTACGACGTCCGGGTCGACCCCGACGCGACCGCCGCCGAAGACCTCACCCGAGAGCTTGAGCAGCACGCGCCGGTAGGTCGGCGCCTGGTGGCCGGACGTCAACACCGGTTCGGTCTCGGTGTTCTCTGTGGTACCTGTGGTCCGCGTGGTGATGGGGTCCGTCAGTTCCACGATCCGGCCTCCTGGGCGTTCGACGATCTGCGGGGTTGGTCAGAACTTACTGGCCAACCTCGAAGCGCGCGAACCGGGTCACGGTCACCCCGGCGTCCTCGAGGACCGCCTTGACCGACTTCTTGCTGTCCTGCACCGACGGCTGGTCGAGCAGGACGACGTCCTTGAAGAAGCCGTTGAGGCGGCCCTCGACGATCTTGGTCAGCGCCTGCTCGGGCTTCCCTTCTTCACGCGCCGTCGCCTCGGCGATCATGCGCTCCTTCTCGACCAGGTCGGCCGGGACCTCGTCACGGGAGACGAACTGCGGACGCATCGCGGCGATCTGCATGGCGATACCGCGGGCGGCCTCCTCGTTGTCGCCGTCGAACGCCACCAGCACACCCACCGCAGGCGGCAGGTCGCTGGACCGCCGGTGCATGTAGGTGGTCGCGTTGCCCTCGAAATAGGTGACGCGGCCAAGCACGATCTTCTCGCCGATGACGGACGCAAGCGCCTCGATGGCCTCGGCGACCGTCTTGCCGCTGGGCAGGACAACGCCGCTGAGCGTGTCGGGGTCAGCCGCCTTGGACTTCTCAGCGGCAGCCACGATCTCGTCGGCCAGAGCGATGAAACCGTCGGACTTGGCCACGAAGTCGGTCTCGGAGTTGAGCTCGACGAGCGCGCCTCCGGAGCTGGCGACGAGGCCGGCGGACGCAGTGCGCTCAGCCCCGCGCTTGGCGGCCTTGGCCGCACCCTTGACGCGGAGCACCTCGACTGCCTTGTCGAAGTCTCCCTCCGCCTCCTCGAGCGCCTTCTTGGAGTCCATCATCCCGGCGCCTGTGGCGTCGCGAAGCTTCTTGACATCTGCGGCGGTGATAGTCATCGTCATCCGTTCCTTGCGCCATGCACAAACGTGAGAGCTCGTAGTGGTCTGACGAGCAGGTCGCCCGCGTCGGGACGACCTGCTCGGCTTCAGGCTCCCTGACCGGCCGCGAGAGCCGAGGGCAACCTGACTGTGCCCGGTGGGCCCGTGGCCGGGTCACGCGGGCCGTCGATCAAGCAGACGTGGTGTCCTCGGTCGCAGCAGCAGCAGTCTCGTCGGCGTCCGGTGCGGCAGCCTCGGTTGAGGCGGCCGGGGAGGCCGGCTCATCGACGTCAGCCGCGGACCCAGCAGCCTGCTGGGCCGGCTGCTCGGTTGCCTCGACCGCTGCACCGGTGGATTCGGAGGCGGGTGTCTCGCTCGTGCCCACATCGCCACCGGTGGCCAGAACGGCGGCCTCGTCGGCCCGGCCCCCGAGCAGCTCGCGTTCCCACTCGGCCAACGGCTCCTCGGCACCCAGCTCTTCACCGGTCGCCTCGGCACCGCTCTTGATCCCGGCACGCGCCATGAGACCTTCGGCCACCGCGTCGGCCACGACACGGGTCAACAGCGTCACCGAGCGGATCGCGTCGTCATTGCCCGGGATGGGGTAGTCGACGACGTCGGGGTCGCAGTTGCTGTCGAGGATGGCGACGATCGGGATGCCCAGCTTGCGCGCCTCGTCGACGGCGAGGTGCTCCTTGTTGGTGTCGACGATCCAAACGGCTGCGGGAACCCGGGCCATGTCGCGGATACCACCGAGCGTGCGGTCGAGCTTGTCCCGCTCGCGCTTCATCTGGAGAAGCTCCTTCTTGGTGCGGCTGGATCCAGCCACATCTTCGAAGTTGATCTCCTCGAGCTCCTTGAGACGCTGCAGACGCTGGTGAACCGTCTGGAAGTTGGTGAGCATGCCACCGAGCCACCGCTGGTTGACGTAGGGCATGCCCACGCGCTTGGCCTGCTCGGAGATGGCCTCCTGAGCCTGCTTCTTGGTGCCGACGAACAGCACGTTTCCGCCGGACGCCACCGCACCCTTGATGAACGCGAACCCGCGATCGATGTAGGCGAGTGACTGCTGCAGGTCGATGATGTAGATTCCGTTGCGCTCGGTCATGATGAATCGCTTCATCTTCGGGTTCCAACGACGGGTCTGGTGCCCGAAGTGGACGCCGCTCTCGAGCAGCTGGCGCATGGTCACGACGGCCATGGCGAGATTCCTCCTTGGTGCCCGCGCGCGAGCACCTCTGTGCGGTGCCGGACACCGCGGTTTCGGTTGGTCGTCCCGGCTGCACCGTGCCCCGACATCGTCGAGAACCGGTCCGGACGGGACCCTGACGCTCACGCGAACACCACTCCCGAGGGAGACCACGGCGCTCGCCCGCAGCTAACTGCGGTCAGGTGGGCGTGCGAAGTCGACCCGCATGGACGGATCGCTGCCGTCAGTGTAGTGGAATCGGGGCAACGAATCGAACCGGGAACGACGCTCCACAGCACGGCTGCTCACGGTCGTATCTCCACAGCCCCGTCAGGACGTGAGGCGGCGGGTAGCTCGTCCCGCAGGATTCCCCCATGACGACGCTCCGTGGCTCTCGACCTCGCCGCCGGCCAGCCCTGGTTCAGGCGGCCCTCGGCGCCGCAGCCTTGCTGATGGCTGCCGTGATGACCGCCATGGCGGTCACGCTCCTCGGGACGGCGGCCTCTGCTGCTGCCGGGCTCGAGGGGATCGCCCCGTGGCAGTGGCCGCTGCTACCTACTCCGCCGGTCGAGCGTGGCTTCGAGGCACCGACCGACCCCTGGGGCCCCGGTCACCGTGGCGTCGACCTGTCCGCCCAGGTCGGCCAGGTCGTCCTCGCAGTCGCCGACGGCACGGTGACGTTTGCGGGGTATGTCGCTGGCCGCGGCGTCGTCGCCGTCCGGCACGGGGCCATCCGGTCGACGTACCAACCGCTGATCCCGATCGTGCGCGCCGGCGAGGAGGTCGATGCCGGAGCCGCGCTCGGACGTCTCACCGTGGTCGGGTCGCACTGCCTGCCGGCTGCCTGTCTCCACCTGGGCGCACGCGAGGGTCCGGACTACCTGGACCCGTTGTCCCTGCTCGGCCGGGCCGAGATCCGACTCAAGCCACTCGGTCACCCGAGCGTGGAGCCGACCACACCCAGCACCAGACCGCTCCGAGCGGGCCGGTGGGCGTCCCCGACCTCCGGCGGAGTGCGGTCAGGCGCGTGGGTGGGCCTGACGATAGGCGGCTCGAAGCCGTTCCGTCGTGACGTGCGTGTAGATCTGCGTGGTGGCCAATGACGCGTGTCCGAGCAGCTCCTGCACTGTTCTGAGATCGGCTCCCCCTTCGAGGAGGTGCGTCGCCGCCGAGTGCCGAAGTCCGTGCGGTCCCAGGTCGGGCGCACCCGGGACGTCGGCCAGTCTGCGATGCACCATCGAGCGCACGGTGCGCGGGTCGATCCGGCCCCCGCGAGCACCCAGGAACAGCGCCGGACCACTTCCTGGACCAACGACCTCAGGCCGACCGACTCGAAGCCAGCCGTCGAGGGCGGTCGCCGCCGGCAGGCCATAGGGCACGGCGCGCTCCTTGCGTCCCTTGCCCAACACGCGCACCACCCGCCGTTCATGGTCGACGTCGTCGACGTCGAGGTTGGTGAGCTCTCCGACCCGCATCCCGGTGGCGTAGAGCAGCTCGAGCACGGCCGCGTCGCGAACGCCAAGCGGTCCGTTCTCGGCAGCCAGCCTGCCTGCCTGGTCGAGGAGGGCCCGGGCATCGGCGGTCGTCAGGGCTGCCGGCAGCGACCGGTGCGGCGTCGGGCTGCCGAGCTGGGCACCGGCGTCGCGAGGTGCGCGACCGGTCGCGAAAGCCCACGCGGTGAACACCCGGGCTGCCGTTGCCCGCCGGGCCAGCGTGGTGCGGGACCGGCCGAGCGTCTGTTGCTTGGCCAGCCAGCTGCGGAGCGCTCGAAGGTCTGCGTCGACGAGTCCGGTACACCCCAGTCGTTGGAGGTGCTCGAGCAGGTTGGAGACATCGCCGAGGTAGGCCCGGACAGAGTGCGGCGAAAGATCCCGCTCGGACACCAGATGGCGCTCGTAGTCTCTGAGCAGCGACGCGTTGGCCTCCGTGAGCTCGTCGGTCAGCGGGGCCATGGCGTCAGTGTGTCAGCCGAGTCGCGCGAACTCGGGCAGGTCATGACCCGAGCACCGGGTGTCGTCACCGGGGCGGGCCCGCCGCCTGACACCACCGGTCGCTCGACGTCTGGTCGACCCAGCCCGCATGGGCGAGAAACCGCAGCCGGTCGACCACTGCAGGTCGAGGCAAGCCGGCCACCAGAGCGATCGAGGCGCTGGATGCAGAGTCGAGCTTCGGAACTGCGTCAAGGACCTGCCGCGTCTCGCGACTCAGCGCGTCGACCGGTCGCGGGTCTTCTTCCCTACGGGTGGCCAGCCCCGTCCCTACCGGCGAGAGGTGTTCGATGATCTCGTCGGCGGCGGTGACGAGCAACGCAGCGACGCGTAGGAGCTCGTGCACACCGCGCGACGCGGCCGATGTCACCGGGCCGGGCACTCCCATGACGGGCCGGAAGAGATCATCCGCCCAGCGAGCCGTATTGAGCGAACCACTTCGCAGGGCCGCTTCGACGACCACGGTCCCCTGCGTCAGCGCAGCGATCAACCTGTTACGCACCAGGAAACGGCTCTTGCTTGGCGCGCAGCCAGGTGCCGCCTCACTGACCAGACAGCCCTGCTCGAGGATGCGCCGAAGCATGGGGGCGTGACCGGCTGGGTAGAGCCGGTCGATTCCGCCCGCCAGGATGCACACCGTCGGCCGCTCGGCGGCGAGGGCACCACGGTGGGCTGCCGCGTCGATGCCGTAGGCGCCGCCGGAGACGACGGTCCAGCCTTCGACCGAGCATCCGATGGCGAGGTCACCTGCGACATGCTCGCCGTATGACGTCGCCGCCCGGGCACCGACGACGGCGACACTCTGCCTCGCAAGCGCCTGAAGGTTGCCCGCACCACGGACCCACAGCCCGAAGGGCGCGCCGCCTCGTCGATCCCGTTGGCCGCCGTCGAGCCCCGCCAGGTCGTGCAACTGCGTGGGCCACTCCGGATCACCCGGACAGACGAACCGGGACGCGGCAGCGTCGGCCGCGGCCACCATCTCATCGATGTCGAGCTCGCGGAGTCGGTCGGCCCAGCCGGCAAGCTTGCTGATGGAGGTGGGGTCGGGTGGGGTGGCCGCCAGGCTTGAGAGCAACGCCTCGGCACCGTAGCCGTGGACGAGAGTGCAGGCGTCGGCGTCGCCGGGTTCGGCCACCCGGGTCAGGACCATCCGCGCGCGCCGCTCGGCCGGGGAGACGGTGGGCGTCCCGGTGGGCATGCCTGCTCTGCGGGAGGAGTCGTGGGCGCCGGGGCGATCGCTCACGGTCAGGCCACCTCCGCGGTTCGGAAGGACGCACCCGCGCCGCCGTCCGTGCGCAGGTGCAACGCCTCTTCGGCCTGCTCTCTGGCGGGGCGGTCCAGTCCGCCGAGGTCGGCAAGCGTCCACGCGAGCCGGATGACCCGGTCGGCTCCGCGCTGGGTGAGATAGCCCCTCGCGACCGCGTCCCCAACCGCGCGGCTGACCTCGTCAGCCACGGGGCACACCCGGCGGAAGTCGGCTGCCGGTGCCACCGCGTTGAGAGACCAGGGCATCCCCTCGAAGCGACGTTCCTGCCGTGCCCGGGCGTCGAGCACGCGGGCTCGCACGCCGGCGGTCGACCCGCGCTCGCTGATGGGCTGGAGCATCTCGGCCGGCGAGACCGGGATCACCGAGTGCACGATGTCGATGCGGTCGCGGACCGGCCCGCTGATGCGCTGCCGATAGCGGCGTTGTTTCATCGCCTCGCATCGACACGTGTTGTGCAACGTATCGCCGCCGCAAGGACACGGGTTGGCGGCCAGGATGAGCTGGAAACGGGCGGGGAAAGTGGCCGCCCCTTCGGCCCGACGGATCGAGATGCGACCGCTCTCCAGGGGCTGCCGCAGGGCGTCGTGGACCGTCGGACGGAACTCCGGCGCCTCGTCGAGGAAGAGCACGCCTCGATGCGCCAGGCTGATCGCCCCGGGACGAATCACCTTGCCGCCACCGCCGACCACCGAGGGCACGGTGTCATTGTGGTGGGGGGCGAGGAAGGGTGGTCGGGTCAGCAACGGGCACTCCCGGGACAGCAGCCCGGCGACGCTGTGAATCTTGCTGACCTCGATGGCCGCGCCCAACGTCAGGTCGGGCAGGAGCGGCGTGAAGCGCTCAGCCAGCATGGTCTTGCCCGCGCCTGGCGGGCCTTGCAGGAAGAGGTGATGTCCACCTGCCGCGGCCACCTCGACGCACCAACGCGCCTGCGTCTGTCCACGAACATCGCTGAGGTCACGCTCGTCCACGTCGTCCCAACCGGAGTCCTCCGGTTCGAACTCAGCGATGGGGGGTGGCAGGTCATCCGTCCCGAGATCCTCACCGGTGAGCACCGCCACGCACTCCCGCAGCGTCCGGACGGCGGTCACCGCCAGCCCGGGAACCAGTCTGGCCTCGTTGGCGTTGGCCTCCGGCACGAGGATCCGGGGCAGACCGGCTGCTGCCGACGTCAACGCGGCCGGGAGGACGCCGGCCACCGGCCGCAGCCTCCCATCGAGACCGAGCTCGCCCAGCACCGCGGTCTGGCGAAGAGAGTCGGCCGCCAGTCGACCGTCGGCCGTGAGAAGCGCCAGGGCGATCGCCAGGTCGTAGTGCGAGCCGACCTTGGGGACGTCGGGTGGGTAGAGCGCGACAGTGAGACGGCGATCGGGCCACCGGAACCGGCTGTTGATCATCGCCGCACGACACCGATCGCGCGCAGTGGTGACGCTGGGGTCGGGCATGCCGGAAAGCGACCAGCCGGGTACGCCGTCGCTGACGTCAGCCTCGACCGTGACCACGCGGCCGGTGACTCCGTCGAGGGCAACGGAGTAGGTCATCCCCGTCCCCACTCACGCCACCGCCCGGACGTGCTCGATCGCGGGTGCACCGCGCGAGCCGGTGTCGACGCACACCACGTCGACCCGCATCGTGTCGAAGGGGACCTGCCT
>JANLYC010000617.1:0-2888 GCA_031365435.1 Nocardioidaceae bacterium | reverse complement strand
CAGGACGAAGCCGATCACTCCGCCGTGACTGATGACCGCCACGGTCTCACCTCGGAACTGGTCCGCCAGCGCCTCCAGCTCGGCTCGCACCCGGCGCAGTACGTCGGCGCCGGTCTCAGCGCCCGGGCAGCCCGCCGAGAGGTCGCCCGCCATCCAGTGGGCAAACACCTCGTCGAGCACCGGCCACGCGTCCGGCTCACCGGCGAGCGCGCCGACCGAGAACTCGCGCAGGCCCGACCGCACGCGCACCGGCACGTCGAGAACCGCCGCGACAATTTCCGCGGTCTGCACCGCGCGTGCCATGTCACTGCACCAGACAGCGGCGACCTTGCGGTCTCGCAGCGACTCGGCCAGCTCCTTCGCCTGGATGCGACCCGCCGCCGTCAGCGACCCCCCGGCGTCGGACACGTGCTCGGAGTCGTACTCCGCCTCGCCGTGACGGGCGACGATCAGGGTGGCGGGGCAGAACAGGTCGCTCATCCGACCACCTCGAACCGCATCCCGTGTGCCTGCACTCGGGACAACAACGCATCGCCCATCGCCTGCACCGTCGTCACCTGTCCGGCCGTCTCGGGCAACTCGTCGAATGCCAGGCACAAAGCAGACTGCGACAGCATCATGGCGGTCTCGTCGTAGCCAGGGTCACCGCCGCTGACCTCGGTGACAACGCGCCTGCCGCCTCCCTCGCCGACGAACCGCACCTTGAACCAGTGCCGTGCCCGCTGCTCCTTACTCGGGCCCTCGCCGGCAGTCCGCAGTCTGAGCAGGAGAGCGCGGCCCGGTGGCAGCCGGGATACGGCCAGCATGCCGCCGAGCACGAGGGGGGCACCGACGGCGGTCGGGAGCGACCGCACCAACGCGTAGTGGCCATAGCGGAAGTCGGGTCCGTAGCGCTCCACAGCGCGTGCGGACCGGCGTACGACGACGGGGTCGATCGTCGGCAGCGGCAAGGCGTAGCCCCGGCCGTCCGGCGCGCGTGAGGGGCGCTTCGGCAGGGACCCGACGCGCCGGCCCACGGGCTGGGCCTCAGCCTTCCGACGCTGCGCCGCGACGGCGGCAGAAAGTCGGGCCCGCGAGAACGCTCGCACCGCGGAGTGATAGGTCCCGCCGGAGATCGTGCCTCCCGCGCGCACATATCCCGAGACGGTGATCGGCACTCCCTCCGGGAGCTGCAGCACCGTGAAGTAGACACCCAGGTCGTGCGGGATCGAGTCGAATCCGCAGGCGTGCACCAGGCGCGCCCCGGTCTCGACCGCACGGGCATGGTGCGCCAGCCAGATCCGGTCCACGAACTCCGGCTCGCCGGCGAGATCCGCGTAGTCGGTCCCCACATCGGCACAGGCTGCCACCAGGGGCTCGCCGTACTCCAGGTAGGGGCCGACTGTGGTGGCGATGACCCTGGTCTGTTCGGCGAGCTTGCGCAGCGAGCCGTCGTCGGTGACATCGGCAGGCAGCGTCTCCACTGACGCCCCCGCCTTGCCCAGCCTGGTGAGCCGCTCGCGTACGGCGTCGAGCTTGGTCTCGTCGCGACCCGCAATGGCCCAGCGCAGGTCGTCGGGGCCGTCGACGGCGAGCCGCTCGGCGGTCAACCCACCGGTGAAGCCGGTCGCCCCGAACAGCACGACGTCGTACGGGCGGTTTGAGCGGGGGCGTGCGGTGGCCATGTAGCCATCGTCTCAGCCCGCGAAATGCGGGAATGTGCAGGTGGACACGCCGGGCGGCTCCTGCACTTTCCCGCAATTCGCGGGGAGGAAAGGGGGTCAGGTGGACACGACAAGAGGCGGGAGGTCGTGCGCCGCGCGGATCACCTCGACGAAGCGGGCCATGATCTCGGTCAGGCCGAAGTCTTTCGGCGTGAACACCGCAGCGACTCCGCGGTCCACCAACGCGCGCGCGTCAGACGTGGGGATGATCCCGCCGACGACGACGGGCACGTCATCGAGCCCCTGCGCCCGGATCCCGTCCACGATCGTCGGCACGAGCTCCATGTGTGACCCCGACAGGATCGAGATTCCGACGAGGTGGACATCCTCCGCGACCGCCGCCGCGATGATCTCGTCGGGTGTCAACCGGATGCCCTGGTAGACGACTTCGAAGCCGGCATCTCGGGCCCGCACGGCGATCTGCTCAGCGCCGTTGCTGTGTCCGTCGAGCCCGGGCTTGGCGACCAGGAGCCGGAGCCTTCCGCCGAGCTCCTCGCCCGTACGCCGCACGGCGTCCCGGACGACCGCGAGGTCGACTCCGACGTCGGTGGTCCCGACCGTGCCCGAGACCCCCGTCGGGGCGCGATACTCGCCGAACACGTCGCGCAGCGCACCCGACCACTCCCCTGTCGTGACGCCGGCGCGGGCCGCCGCCAACGTCGCCGGCATGAGGTTGGTGTTCGTCTTGGCCTCGGCTCGCAGCCGCTCGATCGCCTGCTGGGCCGCGGCTTCGTCGCGCTCAGCACGCCAGGCCACCGTCGCGGCCACCGCTACTGCCTCTGCCTCAGGGTCAGCAGCCTGGATCGCCGTCCCCAGGTCCGCCGTAAGCGGCGACGGCTCGGTCTCGACGAAGGCGTTCACCCCGATGACCCGGTCCTGACCCGCCTCGATCCGGGCCCGGCGCCGGGCATGTGATGCGACCAGCTCGTGCTTCATGTACCCGGACTCGATCGCCGCCACCGCACCGCCCATCGCCTGGATCCTGTCGATCTCGGCCCGGGCACCCTCTACCATCTGCGCCACCTTCGCCTCGACCACGTGGGAGCCGGCGAAGATGTCGTCGTACTCGAGCAGGTCGGACTCGAAGGCAAGCACCTGCTGCATCCGCAGCGACCACTGCTGGTCCCAAGGGCGGGGCAGCCCGAGCGCCTCGTTCCAGGCCGGCAGCTGCACGGCCCGGGCGCG
>JANLYC010000595.1:0-2230 GCA_031365435.1 Nocardioidaceae bacterium | reverse complement strand
CTCAGCCGCCCCCTCGATGAGCTGAGTCCTGTCAGCAGGCGCGCTGCCTCGGACCGATCACGCCGGTCGGCCTGTGGTGCCTGCCCGCGTTCATCGGCTGAGCTGAGTCGTGAGCGGACGGAGCCGGTCGGGCCGACATACCCCGCACCGGACGGAGTCAGCAAGGCAAACCCGCAGTCCCCAATCGAAATTTGCCTAGTTGACAAGCCAGCTGGCTTGTGAACTAGGCAAACGCACCGCCAGGAAAGCGGCAGGAGGAGCGCGAGAAGGGGTCAGGTGGAGGGGGTGACGAACGGAGGTTTGGTGACGAGGAAGCGCTCGTCTCGGCCGCGGACGTCGACGCTGACCTCGTCACCGTCGCTGACCGACGCGTCCAGCAACGCCAGCGCTATCCCCGCCTTGCGGGTCGGCGAGAACGTCCCCGACGTGACCTCACCGACCACGTCGCCCAGGGAACCTCTTATCCCGCTCGCCGGCTCGGCTGGCGTCATGCTGTCGGCACCTGCCATCCCGCCGGGGCCGACAACCGTCCGGACCTGCATGTGGGGGCGCGGGATGCCGCGACCCGTCGCCACCAGGCCTCGCAGCAGCCTGGCCGGGCCGGCTTCGCGTTCGGCGCGCAGCGCCGAGTGACCCCAGAACGACTCCTTCTTCCACCCGACGGCCCACCCGAGGCGCGCCTGCACCGGGGTGACCGTCGGGGAGATGTCCTGTCCGTGCAGCGGATAACCCATCTCGGTCCGCAACGTGTCGCGGGCGCCGAGCCCGGCCGGCACGATCCCAGCCCCCTCGCCGGCCACGAACAGCGCGTCCCAGATCGACACGGCCGCCGGGTTCGGGATCACCAGCTCGTAGCCACGTTCGCCGGTGTACCCGGTTCGGCACACGATGACGGGGGTCCCTTCGTGATCGACCTCGACGAACGACATGTACTCGTGGCCCGTCGGGAAGCCGATCGCGTTGAGCACCTCGTCACTGCCAGGCCCCTGCACCGCAAGGATCGCGTAGTCACGATGCAGGTTGTCGATCACGACACCGTCGGGCGCAGTCTCGGTCAGTCGGCGTACGACCTCGGTCGTGTTCGCCGCGTTCGGGATGAGGAAGACCTCGTCGTCGCTGCGCAGGTACGCGATGAGGTCGTCGACGACGCCGCCATCGTCGTTGCAGCACAACGTGTACTGCGCCCGGCCAGGCCCGATCCGGCCCAGGTCGTTGGTCAGGCAGCGATTGACGTATGCCGCTGCGCCCGGCCCACGCACGACCGCCTTGCCGAGGTGGCTGACGTCGAAGACACCGACGCGCGAACGGACCGCGTTGTGCTCCTTCACCGCACCCGTGTACTCCAGGGGCATCAGCCAGCCCGCGAAGTCGGAGAACTTCGCGCCTAGCGCCGTGTGACGCTCGTACAACGGTGAAGTGAGGGCATCGTCGGTGTGGGAGTCTGTCTGCTCTGCCATAGCTTGCGAACCTATCGCAGGCGGTAGAGTCGCGGGCGACCACCGACTGGTAGGACGAGGAGAACCCGTACACGTGATCGTCGACAACGCACGAACCATCGCCAGCCTTCGCGGCAGCAGCGCCCGGAGCATCAAGGCCGACGTTGTCGTCATCGGGGTCCACGGCTCCCCGGACTCCCCGGAAACCATCGTCCTGGCCACCGGCTCCGAAGACGTCGCCTCGGCGTTCGGCAAGGGATTCACCGACACACTGCGGGCGCTGGGCGTATCTCCGCGGGTGGGCGAAACCTGCAGGTTCCCGTCGGCCGGCAACCTCAAGGCACCTGTGGTCGTCGCCGTCGGCCTGGGACCTGTCCCCAACGGCGAGCCCGACCTCGAGAGCCTCCGCCAGGGCGCAGGCGCAGCAACGCGAGCCATGGCAGGCAAGCAGACCGTCGTACTCGCCCTGCCCGCGTCGACGGACGATCAGGTGCGCGCCGTAGCCGAGGGCGCCCTGCTCGGCAACTACTGCTTCGACCGCTACCTCACCAAGAAGCACCAGCCGATCGGTGATCTCGTCATCGTCACCGAGAACGCCCGCTCACGCACAGCCCGCGCGGCCCTCGCCGACGCGACGGCTGTGGCCGCCGCAGTGAACTTCGCTCGCGAGCTCGTCAACCTGCCCCCCAACGACCTCTACCCCGAGTCATTCGCCGAAGCGGTCAAGCAGCAGAGCAAGAGCACGAAGGTGACGGTCAGCGTCACCGACGAGAAGGCGCTCGAAGCCAAGGGCT
>JANLYC010000542.1:0-5622 GCA_031365435.1 Nocardioidaceae bacterium | reverse complement strand
CACACCCCGAAATGTCTGCAGCCTGCAATGGTCTCGGAGAAGACGTAATCGTCGTCGTCGGCGCCCTCGGGAGGCCGCAGCGGGAGCCCAAGCGCCTCGACGAACAGGGCTGTGTCCTGGGCGGGGTCGGTGGTGATGACGGCGAAGCTCGCGATGAACTGGATCTCCATGACCACCAGTAAATCCGGCGGCGCCGACAGAGGTCATTAACCTGGTCACGAGTGACGAGCGGGCTGCCCGCTCATGCCAATGAGGTCATGATGTGGGTCATGCTCGGCTTCCTTACGCCGTCAACGCACGCGGTCCGTCGGTTACGCGCGCGCTCACCGCGGCTGGGGAACGTGTCATGACCGGTCGGACACTCGGCGTCAGTGCGGCGTTCGTCAGGGGGCGACTCCTGCGAGGTGACGTGCGCGTCGACGACGGGTTCGTCGCCGAGGTGGGTCTGCCGGCTGCGTCGGGGGGACGGATCGCCGCGCCGGGACTCGTCGACCTCCAGGTCAACGGCTTCGCCGGCATCGACCTCATGACCGCGGACGCGGACGGGATCCGCGCGATCTCGCGTGCCCTGCCGGCATACGGCGTGACGGCGTGGTTGCCCACCCTGATCACCGCGTCGCTGCCCGACACCGAGGCGGCGCTCGACGCGCTGGCAGCCGCCCTGGACCGTGCCGGGCAGGAGCCGGTCGGCACGGCCGCGACCATGCTGGGTGTGCACCTGGAGGGTCCGTACCTGTCGGCGCGACGGCTCGGTACGCATCCGCCCGAGCACCGTCGCGACCCCGATGCGGCCGAGCTCGACGCCTGGAGACGTCGGGCTCCGGTGGTCGCCGTGACCCTGGCGCCGGAGCTGCCAGGTGCCGTCGACCTGGTCGCGAGGCTGAGCGCAGTTGGTGTTCTCGTGTCGCTCGGGCATTCGGACGCCACCGCCGCACAGGCGCACGCTGCGTTCGACGCCGGGGCTCGTTCGGTCACCCACCTGTTCAACGCGATGAGCCCGTTGCTTCACCGCGAGCCGGGGCTGCCAGGAGCGGCGCTCGCCCGTCCGGATGTGGTGGTCCAGCTGCTGCTCGACGGGCATCACCTGGCGCCGGACGTCGTGCGTCTCACCTGGGCAGCCGCCCGGGGGAGGGTGGTGCTCGTGACGGACGCGACTGCCGCCGCCGGGTGTCCGGACGGCACCTTCGCACTGGGAGACGTACAGCTCGAGGTGAACGACGGAGTCGTCCGCAACCAGGACGGCGCCCTGGCGGGGAGCGCCCTGACCTTGTCCGCCGCCGTGACGAATGCCGTCGAGCTGGGCATCGACCCGGTCGACGCACTCGCCGCTGTCACGACCGCACCTGCGGCGCTCCTGGGGCGCGCCGACATCGGAGTCCTTCGTCCGGGAGGCCGGGCCGACATCGCCGTCTTCGGTGACGACATGGTGCTGCAGGAGACGTTCGTGGCCGGTCAGCCGATCGAGCCTGCCCTGGGCTGAGGTGGGATCGGGCCGCCGACGAGGTCGCGGCTGAGGACCAGTTCGAGGCCGTCCTCGGCATCCCAGTGTTCGCCCACCACGACGAAACCCCGCCTGCCCAGCAAGCGCATCGACGACCCGTTGTCTGGTGCCACACTGGCCACGGCCCGGCCGACCCCCTGGTCCTGCAGCCACCCCAAGAACACGTCGACGAGCTGCCCGCCGATTCCTTGCCGCCGCAGCTTCAGGGGTACGGCGTAGCCGATCTCGACGGCTCCTGTCTCGTCCGGGCCGGCGTGGCACCCGATCCGCCCGACGAAGTCACCGTCGATGATGGCGACGTGCAGCAGGTAGGGCGCCGATGACGGGTCCGCCGCCAACGCGTCGGCGCGGTAGCGGAGCACCCGCCGGTCCTCGTCCGGCCACTCCACGTCGGCCAGCTCGGGCTGACTTCTCGCCCAGTCGGTCCGGCCGTCATACAGCCCTTGCAGACTTTCGGCGGTCAGCGGAACGAGCCGTAGGGTCATAGCCCGGCCGCAGTAGCCAGGTCAGCGCGGATCGCGTCGAGACGACCGGCGGCGGAGATCCGGGCGGCCTGGACATCAGCGCCTTTCACCGGCACGACGACCTCGAGGTAGCACTTGAGCTTCGGCTCGGTCCCGGACGGCCGGACGACGACGCGGCCGCGCTCGGCCAGGCGGTAGCGGAGGCCGTCGGTCGGTGGGAGCCCCGGGCTGCCTTCGCTGAGATCGTCGGTGTGCTCGACCGCGAACCCGCCGAGTGAGTCGGGCGGATTCTCGCGCAGTCGCTGCATCGCCTGCTCGATGAGGTCGAGGTCATCCACACGTACGGACAGCTGGTCGGTCGCGTAGAGGCCGTGCTGGACCGCCAGCTCGTCGAGCCGGTCGAGGAGCGTCTGTCCCGCCGACTTCAGCTCGGCGGCCAGCTCGATGACGCGCAGGAGCGCCGAGACCCCGTCCTTGTCGCGGACCAGCTCCGGGGCGACGCAGTACCCCAACGCTTCCTCGTAGCCGAACGCGAGACCGGGCACGCGGCCGATCCACTTGAAGCCGGTCAGCGTCTCGACGAAGTCCACCCCGGCACTCCGAGCGATCTCCTTGAGCAGCGACGAGGAGACGATCGTGGTCGCAAACACCCCCCTGATGCCTCGACGCAACAAGTGGTCGGCCAGCAGGACACCAACCTCGTCGCCGCGCAGCATGCGCCAACCCCGCACCGTGGGAACCGCCACAGCGCACCGATCTGCGTCGGGGTCGTTGGCGACCACGAGGTCGGCCCGGTGTTCGGCAGCGAGGGCCATCGCGAGGTCCATCGCACCTGGCTCTTCAGGGTTGGGGAACGCGACCGTGGGGAAGTCCGCGTCCGGTGCGGCCTGCTCGGGTACGACGATCGGCGCATCGAACCCGGCACGTTCGACAACCCGCTGGACCGTCTCGTCACCGACCCCGTGCAGCGGTGTGTAGACCATCGTCAGCTCACGCGGTGAGTCGGGCGACGGCAGGCTAGCGACAGCTTCGAGGTAGGCCTCCACCACGTCGTCGCCCAGCACGCGCCATCCCTCGGCGCGGGGGACTGCGGACACCGACCTGACGGCCTCGATCTGCGCCGAGATCTCGAGGTCAGCCGGCGGGACGATCTGGCTGCCGTCCCCCAGGTAGACCTTGTAGCCGTTGTCGCGCGGCGGGTTGTGGCTCGCGGTGACCATCACCCCGGCGATGCAGTCGAGGTGGCGAATGGCAAAGGCGAGCACCGGTGTCGGCAGCGGTCGGGGGAGCACCACAGCATCCAGACCTGCCCCGCGCATGACCTCGGCGGTGTCCTGCGCGAACGTGCCGGAGAGATGTCGCGCGTCATACCCGATGACGACGGTCCCGGTGCCGACATGGCTGCGCAGGTAGCCGGCGAGCCCGGCGGCGGCCGCTGTCACCACGGCTCGGTTCATCCGGTTCGGCCCGGCCGCCATCTCGCCCCGCAGACCGGCGGTGCCGAACTCCAGGCGGCGCGCGAACCTGTCCTGGACCTCGGCGAGGGCCGACTGGTCGCCACCGTCGGCCGCGCTGAGCAGGTCGGTCAGCTCGGCGCGGGTCTGCGCGTCCGGGTCGTCCTCGATCCACGCCTGCGCGCGCGTTCTCAGCTCGGCGGGAACGGTCACGGTGGCCTCCTGGTCATGTCTCGCGGTACCGGTGTCGCGTGTCGGTCTCGTCGGCCGTCAGGCGGCGTCGAACGGGCGGCGGTCGAAGCCGGGACCGGTGTACGGTCCCCCGACGCGCGCGGCGTCGTCGGCATCTTCGGCCCGGTGCGGGAGGTCGGCTTCATACGCCGCAGCGTCGTCCTGGGGCGCGTAGCCGATCTCGACGCCGGGGGCGAGATCCCACCAGGCGTCGCGGTTCGCCGAGATGCCATAGATGGTCCGAACCCCGGCGAACTCCGCCGTCAGCGCGGCTTCGACCATCGCCGCGCAGTCGTCGTACGACAGCCAGGTGGCGAGGTTGCGTCGAACCTCGGGGCGCTCCAGGAAGCTGCCGATCCGCAGGGCGACGCTCGAGATGCCGTGCCGGTCGGCATACAGGCTCAGCAGCGCCTCGGCCGCCACCTTGCCGACGCCGTAGAACGTGTCGGGCCGCGGCGGTGTGTCCACCCACACCGGTCCCGAGGCCGGCCGCGGGGTCATCCCGACGGCGTGGTTGCTGCTGGCGTACACCATGCGTCGTACGCCGTGCTGCACCATGGCGTCGAGCAGGGCGGCGGTGCTGACGACGTGTTCGTGCAGGATGGTCGGGAGCGCCACCTCGATCGGGATCCCGGCCAGGTGCACCACCGCGTCCATGCCTTCGACGGCCCCGAGCGCCACAGCCGGATCGGTGGCGTCGCCGATCACGAAGTCTCCTGGGTACGCCGCCCGGCCGTCGTCGGGCCAGCCCACGATGTCGAGCCCACGCACCTCGTGGGCCGCCGCGAGCGGAGCAGCGAGGACCGAACCGATGTGGCCGGCGGCTCCGGTGACCAGCACACGCACGGTCAGATCCTCGGGAGAATCGACACGAGCAGGTCGCCCATCCGGGTGGCCGCCGCATTTCCTGCGGCCAGCACTTCCTCGTGATTGAGCGGCTCTCCGGTCATGCCGGCAGCGGCGTTCGTGACGAGCGAGAGCCCGAGAACCTCCAGCCCCGCCTCACGCGCCGCGATGGCTTCGAGCGTGG
Source organism: Nocardioidaceae bacterium (assembly GCA_031365435.1). GTDB lineage: Bacteria > Actinomycetota > Actinomycetes > Propionibacteriales > Nocardioidaceae > JANLYC01. Next base: position 942 of record JANLYC010000542.1, on the reverse strand, counting down.
TCGACATACCGACGAGGTCGCCGCCGATCGTCCGGATCATGGAGATCTCGGCGGGCGTCTCGTAGTGCGGTCCGGGCAGCTGGACGTAGACACCCTCGTCGAGCGTCGGATCGACCTCCCGGCACAGCCCACGTAGCCGCGGAGAGTAGAGATCGGTGAGGTCGACGAAATGGGCGCCCTGGATCGGCGACGTGGCGGTGAGGTTGATGTGGTCCCGGATGAGCACCGCCGTTCCGGGTGCCCACTCAGGTCGAAGCGCACCACAGCCGTTGGTCAGCACGACGGCGCGACAACCGGCGGCGGCGGCCACGCGTACGGCATGGACCACGGCCGCCACGCCGAGGCGCTCGTAGTAGTGCGTCCGGCCGAGGAAGACGAGGGTGCGGACGCCTTCCGCGTCGACCGAACGAATCCTGCCGGCATGCCCCGCCACGGCCGGCGGTGCGAAACCCGGCAGGTCAGTCGAGACGAGCTCGGCCGATGCTGTCCCGAGCGCCTCGGCGGCCGGTAGCCAGCCTGAGCCCATCACGAGCGCCACGTCGTGATGACCGACGCCGGTGAGCTCGCTGAGACGGGCGGCGGCCGCGGCAGCCAGCTCGCTCGGGGAGGAGGTCTGGTCGGCGGTCTGCGTGGTCATCCCGAGACCGTATCGTCAGGCCGCTCGACGTATCCACGCCACCGCGGTCGCACGCGGCGATCCGGCTAGTCGCTGACCGAGCGGCAGGGTCGGGTCTCGAGGTCGCGGACGTAGTCCGCCGGCGCACCGGCAGCCCGGGCCGCTTCGCTGAGGACGCCGAGATAGCTGGCCGACGGCAGCCCACCTTCATAGGCGTCGAGAACGTACAGCCAGGCAAGCTGCTCGCCGTCGAGGGTCGAGACCCTGACTCTGACCTTGCGATAGACGTTGCTCTCCCACTCGTCGAGGCGCCTGCCGTCCTGGGG
>JANLYC010000496.1:0-6264 GCA_031365435.1 Nocardioidaceae bacterium | reverse complement strand
TGGCCGAACCACGCCATGGCAGAAGTCGGCCACCGGTTACCGGGCCGGCACAGCAGAAGAGCGCCACCCCCGAAGGGATGGCGCTCTCGTGGCGGGCGGGTCAGCTAGGCGCTGATCTTGTCGAGCTGCTTGGCGAGGGCCGACTTGCGGTTCGCGGCCTGGTTCTTGTGGATGACGCCTTTGCTCGCGGCCTTGTCGAGGCTGCGCGAGGCAGCGGCGAGGAGCGTCGTCGCAGCGGCGGTGTCGCCCGCGTCAGCGGCGGTACGGAACTTCTTCACAGCAGTCTTGAGCGAGGACTTGACGGCCTTGTTGCGCAGGCGCGCCTTCTCGTTCGTCTTGTTGCGCTTGATCTGGGACTTGATGTTCGCCACGAAAGTCAGCCTCGGTCTGTTGGGGGAGGCTTCAGGCGAAGCCTCGGTCAGCAAGGACGTGCGCGAACCGCACGCGCTCGCGATGGCCCAAGGTACCAGTCGGTCTACGTCACGCTCAAACTCACCAGCCGTGCAGCGCCACCAGGGCCGCGGCGACATGGTCGAACCGGTCGCGGTCGAGCGCCGCGCCCTCGCGCCGCACCGCCTCCGGAGCAACTGCGAGCACCCGGTCCAGCCGGACGCTGCTGGGCCGTCCCTCCGGGTCCCAAGCGCCGGCTCCGATGGCCAACCAGCGGTTGTCGCCCCCGTGGTCCTTGCTGGACAGCATCAGCACCACGAGGTCGGACAGCTGCCCCTCGCGCGGCCGCCCGACGACGACAACCGGCCGGTCCTTGCCCTGGCTGGCGTCCTCCTCGAACGGCACCCAGGTCCAGACGACCTCGCCCGGGTCGGCGTGCCCGTCGCGCCTGGGGGCGTACGCGAGCGTGACGGCGCCGTCGTAGTCGTGCGCCCGACCCGGGGCGGTCGAGGTCACGGCGTGCGGAGGAGCCGGGCGCGCGCCGGGCCGGGGAGCCGGGCGCCGGGCGGGTCCACGGAACAACCTGAGGAGTTTGCTGAGCACGTCGCGATGCTAGGCCGTGGGAGCATGGGGTTGGTCCAGCACGTCCCGATGAGTCCCAGCCAGCCCCCAGCCAGCCCCCAGACGAGTACGGAGTCCCTTCGCGTGCCGCCGATCCGCCCAGGTGCAGCGCCCCAGCCGGGTTCGACGCCACCGGAGCTCCTTCGGAACTTCTGCATCATCGCGCACATCGACCACGGCAAGTCGACCCTGGCCGACCGCATGCTGCAGCTCACCGGAGTGGTGGACGCGCGCCAGATGCGGGCCCAGTACCTCGACCGGATGGACATCGAGCGCGAGCGCGGAATCACGATCAAGAGCCAGGCAGTCCGGTTGCCGTGGACCGCGAGCCAGGGACCTGACGCGGGTACGACGTTCGTGCTCAACATGATCGACACCCCCGGACACGTCGACTTCACCTACGAAGTGAGCCGGTCACTCGAGGCGTGTGAGGGTGCGGTGCTGCTGGTCGACGCGGCGCAGGGCATCGAGGCGCAGACGCTGGCGAACCTCTACCTCGCGCTCGAGGCGGACCTCGATGTCATTCCCGTGCTCAACAAGATCGACCTGCCCAGCGCGCAGCCCGACAAGTACGCCGCGGAGCTGGCCCACATCATCGGCTGCGACGCCGACGACGTGCTCCGGGTCTCGGCGAAGACCGGCGAGGGCGTCGAGGAGCTGCTCAACGAGATCGTCGCCACCGTGCCCGCCCCGGTCGGCGACGCGTCCGCACCACCCCGGGCGCTGATCTTCGACTCCGTCTACGACACCTACCGCGGCGTGATCACCTACGTGCGCGTGATCGACGGTCGGCTCAGCCACCGCGACCGGATCAAGATGATGTCGACCGGAGCCGTGCACGAGATGCTCGAGGTCGGGGTCATCTCGCCGGAGCCACGCAAGGAGCCCGAGATCGGTGTCGGCGAGGTGGGCTACCTGATCACCGGGGTCAAGGAGGTCCGCCAGTCGCGGGTCGGCGACACGGTCACGTCCGCCGTGCGCGGCGCGACCGAGGCGCTCAGTGGCTACCGTCACCCCAACCCGATGGTCTACTCCGGGCTCTACCCGATCGACGGCGACGACTACCCGTCCCTGCGAGATGCGCTCGACAAGCTGCAGCTCAACGACGCGGCGCTCATGTACGAGCCGGAGACGTCGGGGGCGCTCGGCTTCGGCTTCCGCTGCGGCTTCCTCGGCCTGCTCCACATGGAGATCGTGCGCGAGCGGCTCGAGCGCGAGTTCAACCTCGACCTGATCTCGACCGCCCCGAACGTCGTCTACCGCGTCGTCATGGAGGACGGGTCGGAGGTCACCGTCACGAACCCGAGCGAGTACCCGGGGGAGGGCAAGATCGCCGAGGTGTTCGAGCCCGTCGTGCGCGCGACGATCCTCAGCCCCTCGGACTACATCGGCGTGATCATGGACCTGTGCCAGACCAGGCGGGGAGCCTTGCAGGGCATGGAGTACCTGTCCGCGGACCGGGTCGAGCTGCGCTACACCTTGCCGTTGGCGGAGATCGTCTTCGACTTCTTCGACGCGCTGAAGTCGCGGACGAAGGGCTACGCCTCGCTCGACTACGAGCCGATCGGTGAGCAGGCGAGCGACCTCGTCAAGGTGGACGTGCTGCTGCACGGCGACCCGGTCGATGCGTTCTCGGCGATCGTGCACCGCGACGCGGCATACGCCTATGGAGTCGGGCTGACCGAGAAGCTCAAGGAGCTCATCCCGCGCCAGCAGTTCGAGGTGCCGATCCAGGCCGCCATCGGAGCCCGGGTCATCGCCCGTGAGACGATCCGCGCCATCCGCAAGGACGTGCTGGCCAAGTGCTACGGCGGCGACATCACCCGCAAGCGCAAGCTGCTCGAGAAGCAGAAGGAAGGCAAGAAGCGGATGAAGATGGTGGGCCGCGTCGAGGTGCCGCAGGAGGCCTTCATCGCCGCGCTCAACACCTCCGAGCCCAGCGACAAGACCAAGAAGTAACCGTCCCCTACCGCTCCGTTCCGACCTCCCTTTGCCGCGAATTGCGGGAAAGAGCAGACGAAAAGGCGGGCCGGGCGTGAAGTTTCCCGCAATTGCGGGGCGAGAGGAGGCGGTGCGTCATGCCGGCTGAGCTGTCTGCCCTCGCCATTCCGGCCGGGTTGCTGGCCGCCGCCTCGCGCGGACCGGAGTGGCAGGACTGGCTCGACAGCCTGCCGCGGTTGGTGCGGGACGTGTTGGGCGAGTGGGACCTTGCGTACGACGGCCCGCCCTGGCACGGCTACTGCGCCTTGGTGCTCCCGGTCCGGACCTCGGGCGGCATACCGGCGGTGGCGAAGTTCTCCTGGATGCACGAGGAGCAGGAGCACGAGCACCTGGGCCTGCAGGCCTGGCAGGGCAACGGCATCGTGCGGTTGTACCGGGCCGATCCGGCGCGGGGCGTGCTCCTGCTCGAGCGGCTGAACGGCGATCGCGACCTGCGGTCGGTCGACGACGTGGCAGCCTGCGGGATCGTGGCCGCGTTCTATCCCCGGTTGCACATCCCGGCGCTTGCTCAGCTACGGACCCTGTCGTCGTACATCGAACGCTGGACCGACGACCTTGGCCGGCTGGACCGTGGTGTCCCGATCCCTCGACGGCTGGTGGAGCAGGCGTATTCGCTCGGCGAGGACTTCGCTCGCGACCCCGCGACCGACGGTGTGCTGATCCACGGCGACCTGCACTACGAGAACGTGCTGGCCGCCGAGCGCGAGCCCTGGCTGGTGATCGACCCGAAGCCGATGTCCGGCGACGCCCACTACGAGGTGGCGCCGCTGCTGTGGAACCGCTGGGACGAGGTGCTGGCGTCCGGCAACGTACGGGATGCCGTACGTCGTCGCTTCCATGCCGTTGTCGACGTGGCCGGGCTCGACGAGGAACGGGCTCGCGACTGGGTCGTGGTACGGATGATCCACAACGCGATGTGGCATCTCGAGGACGACCCCGACGGTCTGGACGCGCAGGGCCGGGCGTATCTGACGATGTGCATCGCCTTGGCGAAGGCGGTACAGGAATGACGCGGAACTTCCGGTTTGCTCATGAGGTCGCGGTCCAGCTGGCCACCGACGGCGACCCGGCCGCGCTGGGAGGGGCCGTGACGGTCGAGCTGTGCGGTCACTGGGAGCACGAACCGCCCTGCCTCTTTCCCCACCACACCGAGTCGGTGGGCCGTGCAGACGGTTACCTCGTCCACGTGGACTTCGACTGCGCCCCAGGCGAGGAGGCCGACGTACGCCGGCGGATCGACGCCGCCCTGGCGACCGGCAGCCTGACCGGGCCGGACGGCTCCGTCACCACCTGGACCGTCGCCGGGTGATCTGCCTCTCGCCTTGCTGACGCCCACCCCGTCCACGAATTGCGGGAACGTGCAGGTCGTCGTCGGCGTGTCGCCCTGCACTTTCCCGCAATTGCGGGGAGGCGATGCAAGGGATCCGGGCCGACTCCGGTAGTGTGGACGTCGTTGGCCCGCACAGTTCTGCCTCGGGCCACCCTGGTTCTTCGCACCGAGCCCGCCCAGACATTGGCCGGGGACCCTCGACTTCAAGACTCAGTCGTCACACCGACCACGCGCCGCTGGGCAGGGAATGCAACGTTCCCGAGCCCGCGCCGGGCAGGACGACCTTTCTCACGTACGGAGTATTCCGGCGGGTTCAATGCCTGCCGCCCACCATCATGACCACAACACTCAATGCACCCCAGGCTGTCACCACTGGAGAAACTCCAGCCACTTCAGCCCCGTCCGTTGACGGCTTCACCGCCCTCGGCGTCTCACCGCGGCTCACCGCCGCCCTGTTCCGGGCCGGCATCACGACCCCGTTCCCGATCCAGTCGGCCACCTTGCCTGACTCGCTCGCGGGACGCGACGTCCTCGGCCGCGGCCGTACGGGCTCCGGCAAGACCTACGCCTTTGCGATCCCGGTCCTGCAGCGCCTGGCCACCGACGGTGGACAACGCGCCCCCGGCCGGCCGCGCGCCCTGATCCTCGCACCCACCCGCGAGCTCGCCAGCCAGATCGATGCGACCCTCGCGCCACTGGCGAAGTCGCTCAACCTGCGTACCCTCACCGTCTTCGGTGGCGTGGGCGCCGGTCCGCAGATCTCCGCACTGCGCAACGGGGTCGACATCGTCATCGCCTGCCCGGGTCGTCTCGCCGACCACCTGCAGAGCGGCCACGTCAAGCTCGACCGGGTGGCCGTCACGGTGCTGGACGAGGCGGACCACATGGCCGATCTCGGCTTCCTCCCCGTCGTACGCCGGCTCCTCGACCAGACGCCGCGCGAAGGCCAGCGCCTGCTGTTCTCCGCGACGCTGGATGCTGCCGTCGACGTCCTCGTCAAGCGGTTCATGCACAACCCGGTCACCCACAGCGTCGACTCGGCTCAGTCACCGGTCGCCGCCATGGAACACCACGTGCTGCACATCGCGCACGAGACCCGGGTGCCAGTGCTGGTCGACCTCGTGACCGCACCGGGCCGCACGCTCGTCTTCACGCGTACCAAGCACGGCGCGAAGATGTTGGCGCGCAAGCTCACCGCTGCCGGTGCGCCGGCCGTCGAGCTGCACGGCAACCTTTCGCAGGGCGCCCGGACCCGCAACCTGGCCGCGTTCTCCGATGGCACGGCGCCGACGCTGGTCGCCACCGACATCGCGGCCCGGGGCATCCATGTCGACGACATCGCCCTGGTCGTCCACGCCGACCCGCCGGTCGAGCACAAGGCCTACCTGCACCGCTCAGGTCGGACGGCCCGGGCCGGCAACTCCGGCACCGTGGTCACGCTGATGACCGACGCACAGGTCCGCGACGTGCGCGACCTGACCCGCAAGGCAGGCATCAAGCCGACCATCACCAAGGTCGGTGCGGGACACTCGCTGCTCGCCGAGATCGCCCCGGGTCAGCGGACGCTCGTGGCCCCGGGTCCGGTGCCAGCCGGTGACTCGGGTCGGGGGCAGGGCGGTGGCGGCCGTGGGCCGCGCCGTTCGGGCGGAGGCGGCAACCGTCGTACGTCGTCGAACCGCTTCGGCAGTGGCTCGTCACAACGAAGCTCGGGGCGCTCGTCATCGCGCCGCGACGGCGGGTCCTCGCGCGGTCAGTCCGCGACCGGCAACAGCTCCGGGTCCGGGGGCGCCGCGGCGTTCTCCTCCGGTTCGGGCGGCCGCCGCAGCCGCTGACCTGCGAGACGCGGCACGCCAGAGATCCACGCGCGGTCGTCCTTCCCTCGAGCAGGGAGGGGCGGCCGTTTCGTGCGTCCCCACCGAGTT
>JANLYC010000493.1:0-3343 GCA_031365435.1 Nocardioidaceae bacterium | reverse complement strand
AGCTGCTCGCCTCGGCACGCTCGGCCGGACGGGTGCTGCGCTGTCGTGGTCGCGACGTGGTGGTCGAGGAGCTGACCGAGGAGGCGTTCGACGACGTCGACGTGGCGATGTTCGACGTCCCCGACGAGGTCTCCGCTCACTGGGCGCCGATCGCAGCGGCGCGTGGCGTCGTCGCCGTCGACAACTCCGGCGCCTTCCGGATGGAGGCCGACGTGCCGCTCGTCGTCCCCGAGGTCAACCCGGCCCAGGTACGCAACCGTCCGCGCGGCATCATCGCCAACCCCAACTGCACGACGCTGACGATGATGGACGCACTCGGCGCACTGCACGCCCGTTGGGGACTGCGCGAGCTGGTCGTGGCGTCCTACCAGGCGGCGTCCGGGGCGGGCCAGCCCGGCGTCGACCGGCTGTACGACGAGCTCGAGGTGGTGGCCGGTGACCGGTCTCTCGGCCAGACGATGGGCGACGTACGGCGGGTCGTGGCCAACAAGCTCGGTGAGGAGTCACCGTTCCCTGCCCCGCTGGTCATGAACGTGATTCCGTTGGCCGGCTCGCTCAGGGAGGGTGGCTGGACCAGCGAGGAGCTGAAGGTCCGCAACGAGTCACGCAAGATCCTCGACATCCCCGATCTCAAGGTGTCGGCCACCTGCGTGCGCGTTCCCGTGGTGACCACGCACTCCCTGGCAGTGCACGCGGTCTTCGAACGTGCGGTCGACGTCGACGAAGCGCGTCAGGTGCTCATCGAGGCTCCGAGCGTGGTGCTGATCGACGACCCGGCGAACGCCGAGTTCCCGACCCCGGTGGACGTCGTCGGCTCAGATCCCACCTTCGTCGGACGACTGCGTCAGGCACTCGACTTCCCGAACACGCTGGAGCTGTTCGTCTGCGGTGACAACCTGCGCAAGGGCGCAGCACTCAACACCGCACAGATCGCCGAGCTGGTCGCGGCTGAGCTGTCGGCGGACGCGTCCTAACGACAGGTGACGCTCAGTACGTCGGACCCGTCATCCCGGCGCCGTACCTCGACAGCCCCTAGGCGAGCGCTGTACGGATGGAAAGCGCGATGGTGTCGAGCTCTCTCGAGGGAAGCCACTGCGCCTGGTCCTCAGTCAGGAAGGCGAACACCCGCGGTCCGCGGGCGTCCGCGGGATGATCCGGCTGGCGGGGCACCAGGTGCAGGTGCAAGTGGGAGAACCCCTCGGCCTCGGAGAACTGCATGAGGTATGTCTTCACGCAGCCGGTGACGGTCTCCAAGGCTGCGCCGAGTCGGCGTACGAGCCCACCTAGCTCGTCGGCTGCCTCCGGTGTCAGCTCCGTGAACGACGTGAGGTGCCGGGTGGGGAGCAGGACGAGCCAGCCAGGGAGCGTGCTGTTGAACGCATGGGCGACTCGCCAGTGATCGGTGTGCATGACGTCCTCGCGCGGAGGCAGCGAGCATGCCGCCTGTTGGTCGCAGGCGTAGCACCCGGGCACGAGCTCGTCGGCATTCACGCGGGCACTTTAGCCCCGGCCACGATCCTCGGATGCCTCAGGGTCAGCGTCACCGGTGGCGAAGCGTGGCAGATCCAGGTGCGCAGCACCCTCGAACCTGCCATCGTCGTCCGCGCCGCTCGAGTCACCCCCAGCGGTGGCCTGTTCGTCGGCATACGGGTTGGGGTTGGCCGCCTCGAGGGCGCGCGCCAGGTAGACGGACACCACGAACGACGCCGCCACCAAGGCCGGTAGCGCCACCGCCATCCAGCCGTCGAAGACGTAGTCGATGAGCAGCCCGAGGACGACCACGAGGGGCAAGGTGACGCCGAAGAAGGCCACCACACCCGCCTCCTCGACGCCGAAGGCACGGAGCAGGAACACCCCGAGCGCAAGACAAGCCGCGATGATCACGATGAGCAGCGGAAGCCCGTAGCCCCCGCAGGTGGGGCGTCCGCGGACCGCGTCGCACCCCCGTTGACCCGTCCAGACCAGGCCGGTGCCGACGGCACCGCACAGGAGTCCCGTGATCGCGGCCGCGAGGGTGACGTGCACCCGCCGAAGCGATGCTGCCGAGGGCAGCCGACGTCGCGCGGAGCGGCGGTGGGGTTCGTGCTCTGACATCGTCCCCCAGTGTGCCGCATAGGCTCTGAACGGGCATCTCGGACAGCTCGCGGAACAGCGAACACCCCCGACCTCGGATGAGATCGGGGGTGTCGTGCTCCACTGGTCGGGCTGACAGGATTTGAACCTGCGGCCTCGTCGTCCCGAACGACGCGCGCTACCAAACTGCGCCACAGCCCGAGGGCGGAGTCACTCTACCGGAGCCCGCGCGCAGGGCTAAATCGAGTTCAGCCGAGGTCAGCGTGCGGTCAGGGTGAGCAGCGTCGCCTCCGGAAAACAGCAGAAACGGTAGGGCGCGTATGGCGACGTCCCGAGTCCCGCCGAGACGTGCAGCCACGCCCGGTGACCGCCCGCCGCGTGGTGGTGGAGCCCGCGTGAACGGCGTGGATCGATGTCGCAGTTGGTGACCAGGGCGCCGTACCCGGGCAGGCGGAGCTGCCCACCGTGCGTGTGCCCGGCCAGGATCGCGTCGTACCCATCGGAGGTGAACGCGTCGAGCACCCGCAGGTACGGCGCATGGGTCACGCCCAGCCGCAGGTCTGCCGCCGCATCGGCCGGTCCGGCCACGGCGTCGAGGTCGTCGTAGCCGAGGTGTGCGTCGTCGACTCCTGCGAACGCGATCCGTAGGCCTTTGACGTCCAGGGTCGCGGTGGTGTTCGTGAGGTCGACCCAGCCACCTCGGCCGAGCTGGCTGCGCAGCTCACGCCATGGCAAGGGTGGGCCGTGGAACTTCTTCCTGCCGCCGTTGGGCAGGAAGTACCGCAGCGGATTCTTCAGGACCGGTCCCCAGTAGTCGTTGGAGCCGAACACGAACACGCCCGGAACGTCCAGCAGCGCCCCCAGAGCCTGCACCACGGGCGTCACTGCCTGGGCATGGCTGAGGTTGTCACCGGTGTTGACGACCAGGTCGGGCTCGAGCGCCGCCAGGCTGCCCAGCCACTCCTGCTTGCGGAGCTGCGTGGGCGTCAGGTGGATGTCGGAGAGGTGGAGCACCTTGAGCGGGTCGGCCCCGGTCGGCAGGCACGGGATGTCGGCCTCACGCAGCCGGAAGGCCCGCACCTCGTAGCCGGCGCTGTAGGCCAGCGTTCCGGCCCCGACCAAAGACAGCCCGGCCGTTGCCCTCACCAAGGGGTGCATCGGGCCAGGCTTTCACATGGGCGGCGGTGACGAGGCCATAGGCTTCGCGTATGTCTGCGATGAAGGACCGTCTCCGTTCCGAGCTCACCGCGTCGATCAAGGCCCGCGACGA
>JANLYC010000392.1:0-3483 GCA_031365435.1 Nocardioidaceae bacterium | reverse complement strand
ACCGAGCTGACGCGCCAGATCCACGTGCTGACGGTGGAGCTGCACCGCCGGGTCGTGGGTGAGGACGCCGGCTCAGGTCGGGGAGATTGAGTTCGTGGCCAGCAGCACGATGAGGATGACCCCCAGGGCTACCCGGTAGGGAACGAACCACGTGATCGAGTGGCCGGCCACGAACTTGAGCAGCCAAGCCACCGACGCGTACGCGACGACGAAGCTCACGAACGTGGCCACCAGGGTCGAGCTCAGCGAGATGTTGCCCCCCAACGCGCTCGGCAGCTCCTTGAGACCGGCACCGACGAGGGCAGGAATGGACAGGAAGAACGACATCCGGGTCGCCGTCACCCGATCCAGACCCGTGAAGAGTCCCGCGGAGATCGTGGCACCTGAGCGGGAGACGCCAGGGATCAGCGACACGCACTGGACCACCCCGATGATGATCGAGTCGCGCATCGTCACCTCGGACTCATGGCGTGTCTGCCGACCCACGCGCTCGGCGAGCACCATGACGGCACTCCACCCGATCAGCGCGCCCGCGACCCACCACAGGTTGCGCAGCGGGCCGGTGATCAGGCTCTGCCCGGCCAAACCTGCGATCACGACGGGAATCGTGCCGACGATGACGTACCAACCCATCCGGTAGTCCAGGCTCCCCCGCACCTCAGGATGGGTGATCCCCCGAAACCAGGCGGCGGTGATGTTCCAGATGTCGCGCCAGAAGAAGAGGATCACCGCGAAGATCGCGCCCATCTGGATCACCACCGTGAACCCGGTGACGTCCTCACTGTCGATCGACAGCCCGAGGATCTTCTCCACGATCGTCAGATGGCCGGTGCTGGACACGGGAAGGAACTCGGTCAGGCCCTCGACGATGCCGAGGATGAGCGCTTGGAGGAAATCCACGGGCGTCAGTCTGCTAGACCAGCGACGTCGAGTGCCTCGGAAACCTCGCGAAGTGCGTGAATTCTCATGGAATGCTCAGGGGCGACGGTGGAAACCGTGAGCGTGGTCACTCCGGCGTCGGCGAACGCGTGCAGCCGCTCCACGATGCGCTCGGGCGGACCCAGCAGTGACGTCTGGTCGATGAAGCCCACCGGTACGGCGGCCATCGCCTCCCGGTGCTTCCTGTCCAGGTAGAGGTCCTGGACGGCGGCAGCCTCCTTCTCGAAACCCATCCGGCAGGCGAGCTGGTTGTAGAAGTTCTGCTCCCGAGACCCCATTCCACCGACGTAGAGCGCCGCGTACGGACGCAGCGGGTCTGCGCAGGCGGCCACCTCCGGACCGATGGACACCGGCACGGTCGCCGCGACGTCGAAGGGCGCCCCGGCACGCCCCGCTGCCGCTCGTCCGGCGTCCAGGTGCGCGAACGAGACTGCGGCGTGCTCCGGTGAGAAAAAGATCGCCAGCCAGCCGTCCGCCAGCTCACCGGCCAGCTCGAGGTTCCTCGGGCCGATCGCGGCCAGGTAGAGGGGGATCCGGTCGCGTGGTGGCGCGATCGCCAGCCTGAGCGGCTTCCCTGGGCCATCCGGCAGCGGCAGTGTGAAGAAGTCCCCCTCGTACGCCAAGGTCTGCCGCGCCAGCGCCTGCTCGACGATCTCGACATACTCGCGGGTGCGTGCCAACGGCCGGTCGAAGCGGACGCCGTGCCATCCTTCGGACACCTGCGGCCCGGAAACCCCGAGCCCGAGCCGGAACCGCCCACCGCTCAGCACGTCGATGGTCGCCGCCGTCATCGCCGTCATGGCCGGGGTACGGGCAGGTATCTGCATCACCGCCGCGCCGAGCCCGATGCGGTCGGTTCGGGCGGCGAGGAACGCGAGGACGGTGGCGGCGTCCGACCCGTAGGCCTCGGCCGCCCAGACGACGGAGTAGCCGAGCCGTTCGGCCTCCTTCGCGAGCGCCACCACGTCGGCGGTCGAGTTGGCGGGGCCGCTGCCGAGGACGTAACCGAGGCTGAGTGCGAGTTTCATCCGCGACAGGCTATCGCCGTTGCCGCGACGGGTGTCGCTGCCGCAGGCGGCCGGTCCGGCAGGTCACGTGCATTAGCCTTCCACGCGTGAAGCACCGCTATCTCGGAACGACCGGCCTGAAGGTGTCCCGGCTCGGGCTCGGCACGATGCTGTGGGGCACCGAGACCGACGAGCACGACGCCGCCGACCAGCTGCGTGCGTTCGTCGGGGCCGGCGGAACTCTGCTCGACACCGCAGCCGGCTACGGCAACGGGGCGAGCGAAGCGTTGATCGGAACGCTGCTGGGCAAGGTCGTCGACCGGGACGACGTCGTGTTGGCCACCAAGGGCGGCATCGGCCGACCGCGCGGCGAACGCGTGGTCGACGTGTCACGCGGCGCGCTCCTGCGCGACCTCGACGGGTCACTGCGCCGACTCCGCGTCGACCACGTCGACCTCTGGCAGGTCCACACCTGGTCTGATGATGTGCCGATCGACGAGACGTTGAGCGCCGTGGACGCGGCAGTGGCCAGCGGTCGGGCCCGGTACGTCGGGATCTCCAACTACTCCGGATGGCAGACCGCCCAGGCCGCGACGCACCAGCTGGCGGCAGCCGGCAGGTCGCGGTTGGCCTCGACACAGATGGAGTACTCACTCCTGCAGCGCGGCGTCGAACGCGAGGTCATCCCGGCCGCTCATGCCCTCGGAATGGGTGTCCTGTGCTGGTCACCACTCGGACGTGGTGTGCTCACGGGCAAGTACCGGACCGGCGTACCGGCGGACTCACGCGCCGCCTCCCCGGCCTTCGAGAGGTACGTCGGCGTGCATCTCAACCCGCAGGCGGCGCAGATCGTCGAGGCGGTCTGTCGCGCAGCCGAGGGGCTCGAGCTGACACCGGCCGAGGTTGCCCTGGCCTGGGTTCGGGACCAGCCCGGCGTGGCCGCGCCCATCATCGGGGCACGCAACGCCGCGCAGCTCAAAGGGTCCCTGACTGTCGAGGACGTGTCTTTGCCGGACGAGATCGTGGACGCACTGGACGACGTCTCGGCGCCTGAGCTGGGCTATCCCGAGATCTGACCGGCGCTGGTGCGCCGCTCGCCGTCGGACAACGCGATGGCGGCACCCACCAGCGCGAGGTGCGAGAACGCCTGCGGGAAGTTGCCCACCATGCGCTCGCGGACCGGGTCGTACTCCTCCGACAACAGGCCGAGGTCATTGGTGCGTGCGAGCAGCTGGTCCATCAGGGAGCGCGCGTCTTCGATCCGGCCGGCACGCGCCAGTGCCGACACCATCCAGTAGGAACAGGCCAGGAACGGGTGTTCGTCGCCAGTGAGTCCGTCGACGCCACTCTGGGTCTGGTAGCGGAGCACCAGACCGTCCCTGATGAGCTCGTTCTCGATGGTCTTGATCGTGCCGAGCACGCGGGGGTCGTCGCCCGGCAGGAAGCCGACGAGCGGGATCAGGAGCAGTGCCGCGTCCACGTCCTTGGTCTCGGTGTGCTGGACGAAGGTGCCACGTTGCTCGTCGTACCCTTCACT
>JANLYC010000387.1:0-3544 GCA_031365435.1 Nocardioidaceae bacterium | reverse complement strand
CGCGACAGCCGTCGGACGTCCGCCGGGCGTCAGGGTCCTCGAGACCGTCGCCGACCCCACGTGCCAGACCCGCACCTTCCCGTTCACCGACGAGGCAGCGACCGCAGTGCCGGCGCCGTCGAACGTCGGGCCTTCGAAGTCAGTGGACTGAGGCAAGATGCGACTGCGCCGGGTCTGGGTGTCCCAGATCGCAAGGCGCGTCTTCGACCGTTGGTCACTGCACGACACACCCGTCGACGGGCAGGAATAGCGCGCTGCCAGCACCCCACCGTGACCGAAGGCCAGCTGGTCGGGGACCCTGGGGTACAGATCCTGCGGTCGCGTCAGGACCACAGGTTTTCGCTCCAGCTGCGACAGCTGCCACAGCCTGATGTCTCCGTCACCGGTGGCGGCCGCGACGTAGACACCGTCAGGGTCAAGGGCTGCCGGGTCCCCGGTCGTGACCCCGGACGGCAGATCGCCGATTCGCTCGAGTCCGCCCAGAACCGCCAGCCTGTCGACCAACGAGCCCCAGGCCTCGGTCGGGTCCAGCCGCGACGCCTCCAGACTGAGCAACAGGCTCAGGCTGCGATCGGCCTCGCCCAATGTCTCCGCCTGCGCAACGAGCTGCAGCGCCAGGGCTCGGCGCGTCTGTTGCTCAGCAAGCCTCAAGTTCTGCTCCGCCAGGCTCTGCTGATGGCGAGCTTCCCGGGTGTTGCGTACCGCGACGACCCCCGCGACGCTGACGAGCAGCAGCAACACGCTCAGCACCGCGACGACGGCGCGACGCAGCCGAACGACTCGGCGATAGTGGCTGACGTCGACGCTCTCGAGGTCCTCTGGCGTCATACCGTGCATCGGCGCCGCGAGCTGCGCCACGGCCTCGCGGAAGCTGCTGTTGCGGAGATCGAGAGTCTCGGTCGTGCGCGCCCACCGCAGATCCAGATGCCTCGGCTCCTCTCGGAACCGGCCCAGCAGGCTCGGCGGCACCGCTGTGGACCGCTCGAGGTCGAAATCTCCCCGGCTGGGGTCCCACACCCACTCCCCTCCGGTCAGGACGGGGAGCAGCCGGTCCAACGGATGGCTCTCCAACCAGTGCTCGATCTCGCGGTCGACCCACGGGGAGGCAGCCGCCTCGGGGGACGCGAGCAGCACGAAATGCTCGGACTCGTCCAAGGCCGCCTGGATACTGCTCCACAGCCCCGGGCTGACCGCCAGACCCGTCTGGTCGCGGAAGACCTCCAGGGCGCGACGTCGGTTCCAGGGCCGCGCCAACGTCTGCAGCCCGTGCTGAAGTGCCGGCGCCAGCGCATCGTCCGCGGCGTGGCTGTAGGAGATGAACGCCTGGTATGCCACTTCAGAACCCGGGCGTCACCTGGCACGGAGCCTTGGTCATGCCCCCACGATGGCCCAGTTCTGGCGACGGCGGGTTGAGTTCTCCCGAATGCCTGTCATCGGACGCGAGCACGGCAGCGGTGCGCCGCCGAGCCCGTACGACGTCAGTGCGTGTCCGCGACCAGTCCCTCTTCCTCGGGAAGCACGACCTCCTCGATCATCTCCTCGATCTCGTCAGCCGGGAGGGCGACGGCCATCGCCCAGTAGTAGATGACGAGGCTGAAGGCGGCGACGACCACCATGTCCCACCACAGCTTGAGATCGCCTCGGCCACCGAAGGTGCTGAGGTAGGAGATCAGCCCCATCCCCACCAGGTAGACGGGCAGCCAGCTGGCGGAGCGCCACTTCAGGTGCGGGGCGCGGTCGTTGAGCTTGAACAGCCGGTTGACGATCAGGATCGCGTACCCGATGAGGATCGCGATGCCAAGCTTCCACACCGTGGTCCACGTCGCCCACATGATGATGAAGTTGGAGACGACGAAGGCCAGCGGGCAGAGGAACTCCGCCGCAGGCAGGCGATACGGCCGCTCGGCGTCAGGGAGGCGGCGACGGAACACTCCCAGCGACAACGGTGCACCGGCGTACATGAGCACACTGGCGCTGGTGATGAGTCCGACGAGAGACTGCCAGCTCGGGAACGGCAGGAAGCAGATGCAGCCGGCGACGAAGGCGGCGATGAGGCCGACCCACGGGACACCGCGCTCGTTGGTCCACTCGAACGGGGTCGGGATGTAGCCGTTGCGCGACAGGCCGTACGACACCCTCGAGCTACCCGTGGTGTAGATCAGGCCGGTGCCTCCGGGCGAGATGATCGCGTCGAGGTACAGGATCGTGGCCAACCAGCCGATCGAGACCAGCGTGGCGATCTCGGCGAAGGGCCCGGTGAAGGTGGTGTACAGACCGTCGCCCGCCTGGCTCCAGGTGTCGCCGATCGCGGAGGACGGCAGCGCGCCCAGGAAGGCCACCTGGAGGGCGATGTAGATGATCATGCCGAGGACGATCGAGCCGATGATCGCGATCGGGATGTCGCGTCGGGGGTTCTTGCTCTCGCCGGCCAGCTGATCGGCCTGCTCGAACCCCAGGTAGCTGAAGATGATGCCGCTCGTGGAGACGGCGGCCAGGATGCCGTGCGCACCGTAGGGGTTGAACCCGTTGGCAGCGGTGAAGTTGGAGGCATGGAAGTTCGTGAGCGCCAGCACGAAGATCGTGAGCAGGGGGATGGCGACCTTCCACCAGGTGGCCGCGCTGTTGGTGTCCGCCAGCTTCTTGACGCCGAGGAAGTTGATCGACGTCATCAACGCCATCAGCACGACTGCGACGATGAGGCCGCTGGTCGTCAGCACAGGCGTCTTGTGGCTGACGTCCAGCCAGCCGTTGGCGAACGAGTAGTGCTGCCCGTAGGTGATCATCGCCAGTACCTCGATCGGCGCGACCGTGGCTGCCTGCAGCCACGAGAACCAGCCGAACGACGCGCCCGCCGCGCCACCGAACGCGTAGTGCGGGAACCGGGCCGTGCCACCGGACACCGGGTACATCCCACCGAGCTCGGCATGGACGAGGGCGAGCACCAGGATCGCCATACCTCCGATGACCCAGGAGATGATGGCGGCGGGGCCTGCCGCGATCAGCGCTTCCTGGGCTCCGAACAACCATCCGGAGCCGATGATCGACCCCATCGACGCCCAGAGGAGGCCGACGAGGCCGACCTCCCGCTTCAACGACGTGGACCTCGTCCGTGGGCGTTCACCCTGTGCAGTGGCCATGACTACCTCGCTCATCCCTGGGTGCGTTCGACGGCGGCGTGCTGCAAGTCGGCGCCGAGTTTAGAGCCTTCGCGGCACGTGCGCACTCCGGGGTTCTGCGTCAGGTGCCCTCCGTCCGCCAGATCGAGCGTGCTGACAAAGCGACCTAAGGTACCTGCGGTCGACGGCAGCGGATCTAGGGAAATGTCCTGATGCACCGCAACCCCTTAGGCCAGCAGCGTGGGGACCGTGAGACAAGCAAGCCTGATTCCGCGGCCCGTGACTCGGCTGCCCTGCCGCGAGAACGACGTCGACCTGTGGTTCGCCGAGAGCCAGGCCGCGTCCGAGCTCGCAAAACAGCTGTGCGCCGGCTGTCCCGTCCGGGAGGCGTGCCTGGCCGGCGCGCTCGAACGCCGGGAGCCCTGGGG
>JANLYC010000377.1:0-2020 GCA_031365435.1 Nocardioidaceae bacterium | reverse complement strand
GGACGAGCGGCCGCGGGCCTTCCCGTTGCGAGCGCATGCCCGGGTCGAGGACGACGGCAATGCCGGACCAGCGGCCCGACGGGACGTCGATGACATCGCCCACCCGGAGCGTCTCCAACGACTCCTGGGCCGCGTCGCGCCGGTCGGACTTGCGTCGCTTCGACAAGGCCGACTCGCGGTCGGACAAGTCCCGACGCAGTCCGGCGTACTCCATGAAGTCCCCACGGTCGCACGCGATCGCATCGGCATATCCCGCCAACGCCTCCTCGGCCTTGCGCACCTGCCTGGCCAGCCCGACAACAGCCCGGTCGGCCTGGAACTGAGCGAAGGATGACTCGAGCAGCTCGCGGGCGGTCTCGCGGCCCACCTGCCGGACCAGGTTGACAGCCATGTTGTAGGACGGCCGGAACGACGAGCGGAGAGGATACGTACGCGTCGACGCCAGACCGGCCACTGCCTTGGGGTCGAAACCGGGCGCCCACAGCACGACCGCGTGCCCCTCGACGTCGATCCCTCGCCGACCGGCACGTCCGGTGAGCTGGGTGTACTCCCCCGGAGTGACGTCGGCGTGCGTCTCTCCGTTCCACTTCGACAGCTTGTCGATCACGACGGACCGGGCCGGCATGTTGATGCCGAGGGCCAGTGTCTCGGTCGCGAAGACCATCTTGACGAGGCCGCGCGAGAAGAGCTCCTCGACGCACTCCTTGAACACCGGCAGCATGCCTGCGTGGTGCGACGAGATACCCCTCGCGAGCGCCTCGACCCATTCCTGGTAGCCGAGCACCGCGAGATCGGAGTCGGCCAACGACGAGGCCTTGCCCTCGGCATACGCACGGATCTCACGCCGCTCCGCATCGGTCGTGAGCCGCAGGTTGGCGCTCAAGCACTGTTGGACGGCCGCGTCGCACCCGGCCCGGCTGAAGATGAACATGATGGCCGGCAGCAGTCCCTCGGCGTCCAGCTGCTCGACGACATCGGTGCGGCTCGGCACCAGACTGCGCCCACCGGGCTTGCGGTAGCCCCCTCGTTTGCTGCGATGGTCGCGCGTCCTCATCCGCCGGTAGTCGTCGCGGGCGATCTGGGACAGCTGCGGGTTGACTGCCGCGGAGTCGGCGCCTTCGGCTGGGGCCGGACGGTCCTCGGAATAGGCGAACAGGTCGTACAGCCGCTGTCCCACCATGACGTGCTGGAACAGCGGGACGGGCCGTTGCTCCTCGACGATGATGTCGTTGTCCCCGCGGACGGTGGCCAGCCATTCGCCGAACTCCTCGGCATTGGAGACCGTCGCCGAGAGGGAGACCACCGAGACCGACTCCGGGAGGTGGATGATGACCTCCTCCCACACGGCGCCGCGGGACCGGTCGGCGAGATAGTGCACTTCGTCCATGACGACGTACTGCAGGCCGGTCAGGGTGCCCGAGCCGGCGTACAGCATGTTGCGCAGCACCTCGGTGGTCATGACCACGATCGGCGCCTCGCCGTTGATCGTGTTGTCGCCGGTCAGCAGCCCGACCTTCTCGGGTCCGTAGCGCAGGGTCAGATCGGCGAACTTCTGGTTCGAGAGGGCCTTGATGGGTGTCGTGTAGAAGCACTTGCCCCCGCGGGCAAGGGCCAGGTGCACGGCGAACTCCCCCACCAACGTCTTGCCCGAGCCGGTGGGAGCTGCCACGAGCACACCTCGCCCCAGCTCGAGCGACTCACAGGCGTGTCGCTGGAACGGGTCGAGGGTGAAGTCGTAGAGACCGGCGAACTCCGCGACCGTGTCGGTCGGTCGGCGGGTCGCGGTCGGCTCACGTCGGCTCATCGGGCTGGGACACACACCGTCAATGCTGCCGGTACGCATTCGACGGTCAACGGCAGGGGACCGATTCGCTCGCCGTCGCCGTACGCGACGATCCCGGGGGCCGCCACCGAGACCCGTCGAACCCGATGGTGCTCGTAGGCCGGATGCCGTACGTGCGTACCCCGGAGGAGCCGTGGATAGACGGCCAGCAGCTGCGGCTTGTTGATCGGCTTGATG
>JANLYC010000241.1:0-1569 GCA_031365435.1 Nocardioidaceae bacterium | reverse complement strand
TGATCGCGTCGTACAACGCGTCCACGCCGGTCGGCACGTTCATCGAGGTGTCGGTGCGCGCCCAGAACACGTCCGGTCGACGCGGTTCGTGGGACTCACTGGGCCGCTGGGCCAGTCACGATCGTGGTTTCCACCGGATGTCACTCGGACGCCAGGCCGATGACGTGGCCAGGGTGGCCGTCGACACCCTGGTCGCGCGGTCCGGCACGCGCCTGGGTGCGTGGCAGCTCAGGCTCTCACTCTTCCGTCGCACCGGCACGACGACGACCCCCGTCCTGGCGATGGTCGGCGCCGTCGCGTCCCGGCTGCCGAGTCACTCACCGACGAGCACGCCCGGGTCGGGTTCCGGTCACGGACTGGGCGTCCCGCGATACTCCCAGGAGATCCATCGTGGCGAGTACCCCCAGTACGACGGCGGCGGTGAGGCCTGGTGCAGCCCGACGTCGACGTCCATGGTGCTCGGGTACTGGCACCGGCTTCCGTCACCGCGGCAGTACGCGTGGGTGGACCCGTCATACGACGACCCGTGGGTCGATGAGGCCGCCCGCGGCACCTTCGCC
Source organism: Nocardioidaceae bacterium (assembly GCA_031365435.1). GTDB lineage: Bacteria > Actinomycetota > Actinomycetes > Propionibacteriales > Nocardioidaceae > JANLYC01. Next base: position 1,009 of record JANLYC010000241.1, on the reverse strand, counting down.
CACGGCTACGACGGAACCGGGGACTGGCCGTTCAACACGGCGTATGCCGCACGGTTCGGGCTCGACGCGTTCGTGACGCGGCTGAGGTCGCTGCGGGAGGCCGAGCTGTTCATCAAGGCCGGGATCCCACTCGTCGCGTCGATCTCGTTCGGTCCGGGCGAGCTCGACGGCGCCCCGATCAGGTCGACCAGTGGGCACCTGCTCGTCATCCGAGGCTTCACCGCGAACGGCCGAGTCGTCGTGAACGATCCCGCGGCGTCGTCGTCGCGCGGCGTCCGCCGGATCTACAAGCGCGGCCAGTTCGAGAACGCCTGGTCCGACAACGGCGGCGTCGTGTATGTCATCCACCCCTCCTCGACGGCGCTGCCACGACCGCGAAGGCACAGCAGCTGGTGAGCCACGTTCCCGACCACCCGGCTGCAGTCGACACGGCCCGGAAGATCGACTTCCGGCACTGGAGCTCGCCCACCGAGCTGGCCGGAGGACAGTTGGACGGCACGACGCTCGACGCCGGCCGCGTCGTGCTCGCGGCGCCGGACGTCCCCCTGGACACCCGGACCTGGGCAGATCCGTACGGTGACGGCACACCCGCGACCTATGACGTGGGGAGCTGGGCCTCGCCGGTCGTCACACCCGGGTTCGCCTGCACTGAGCTCGTCGCATCGTGGAACGCGCGGACGCCCCCGGGAACCTGGCTCGAGATCTCGGTGCAGCTCGAGACCGAAGGCGGGGCGTGGTCCAAGCCGTACGTTCTCGGTCGGTGGGCCGAGGACCACGGGACGGTGCATCGCGCGTCGGTGCCCGATCAGTCCGACGAACTCGCGACCGTCTCCGTGGATCTCCTCACGACACGTGAGCACCGCCGATTCCTCAGCTGGCAGCTCACCGCCTCCCTGTTCCGGCGGAACGGGACGGTCGGGACGCCGTCCGTCAGTCTGGTGGGCGCCTTCGCCTCGGCGCTTCCTGACCTCGGTGACCCCGCGGGGCTGGCCGCCGGCCCCGTCGATGG
>JANLYC010000355.1:0-10678 GCA_031365435.1 Nocardioidaceae bacterium | reverse complement strand
CGGTCAGCCCGGCGTCGCCAACGGTGCCAGCGAGCTCATCGGTGCCGCCTTCGGCGATGCCGGCCAGCACGCGCGTTCCGCTGTCGGGGTGGCTGCCCTGCCGCTGGACACACCGGTCGAGGTCGAGATGGTCGTCGAGGTCTCCTGACCGTGGACCCGACGCGCCGGCTGCCGCCCGAGCTCGTCGCGCACGCGCGTTCCTTCCTGGCCGATCGTCGTACGCCGGTCACGCCGAAGGGTGCCTCGACGGTCGTGCTGCTGCGCGACACCGAGTCCGGTCCCGAGGTCTACCTGCTGCGCCGGCACCTCGGGATGGCGTTCGCCGCCGGGATGTACGCGTTCCCGGGAGGAACGGTCGACCCGCGCGACTCCGACACCTCTCTCGCCTGGGCCGGACCCGCTGCGGAGGAGTGGGCAGCCGTGCTCCGGTGCGACGAACCCGAGGCGCGTGCCCTGGTCTGCGCGGCTATGCGCGAGACGTTCGAGGAGTCGGGAGTGCTCCTGGCCGGTGCATCACAGGACTCGCTCGTCTCCGACACGACCGGCGCCGACTGGGAGCGCGACCGGGCAGCGTTGGTCGACCGCAGTCTCGGCTTTGCCGAGTTCCTGGACCGTCGCGGGCTCGTCCTGCGGACTGACCTGTTGGCGGCGTGGGCGCACTGGATCACCCCCGAGTTCGAGCCGCGACGGTACGACACCCGCTTCTTCGTCGCCGCCATGCCGAGCGGTCAACGCACCCGCGACGTGTCGGGAGAGGCCGACCACGTCGCCTGGCTCTCGCCGCGTGCTGCCGTCGCCGGCGTCGACTCCGGCACGATGGCGATGCTTCCGCCGACCTACGTCACCGTGCAGGAGATGGCGGCCTTCGGTTCGGCCCGAGCGGCGTTGACGGCGGCGCGGACCCGTCACATCCGCACCGTCACACCAGGTGTCGAGCTCGTCGGGGACGAAGGCTTCCTGACCGTTGACCCGTCGGTGCTGCCATGAGCAAAGCTTGGACGGGCGGAGGCTTCGGACAGCGGGCCACCTGCATCGTCGCACCGAACGCCTCCCCGATGACCTTGGACGGCACCAACACCTGGGTGCTCCGTGAGCCCGGGGGGCAGCGCAGCATCGTCATCGACCCCGGCCCGCTGCATGCCGCGCATCTGGTGAAAGTGGCCGAGGTGGCTGGGCCTGTCGGCGTGGTGCTCCTGACGCATGGACATCTCGACCACAGCGAGGGGGCGAGAGACTTCGCGTCCACAGTCGGCTGCGAGGTGATGGCGCTCGACCCGACGTACGTGTACGGCGGTCACGGTCTGCGCGACGGCAACGTCGTCTCGGTCGACGGCCTCGAGGTTCATGTCGTGGCCACGCCCGGCCACACCGGCGACTCTCTCAGCTTCGTCGTGCCTGCCGAAAGGGCCGTATTGACCGGTGACACCGTGCTGGGCCGGGGCACCACCGTCGTGGCGCATCCGGACGGTGCGCTCGGGGCATATCTCGGCTCGCTGAGGCGGCTGCGCGACCTGGCCGAGGCGAGTGAGCTCGCGGTTGTCTGGCCGGGTCACGGCCCGGTTCTCGACGATGCGCTCGCCATCTTGGATCAGTACCTGACGCATCGAGCGGAGCGCCTCGAGCAGGTGCGCGCGGCCGTGGCGGCCGGGGCGCGGGAGCCGATGGACGTCGTACGCGCCGTGTACGCCGATGTCGACGTGCGGCTGTGGCCCGCTGCGGAGATGTCGGTGCGGGCACAGCTCGACTACCTTCGCGACGAACGCGGCTGAGACCGTAGCGAGTGTCGCCGGTTCAGACCGGCGCCGCCGCTGCTCACACGTCGTACGACGATCCCGGCCGGAGGACGAGGACCTCGGTGTTGCGAGGACCGAATCGCTGCGCGTGCATGAGGTATGTCGCCAGACCGTCGTCGCTGAGCAGGCCGGTGTGGATGGGGATCGCGATCCGGGGTGACACCGCGTGGAGGAAGGCCAGCGTTTCGCTCATCCGGCACCAGGGCGCGTTGAGCGGCAACGCGAGAATGTCGATGTCGGCCGGCGCCTCGTCGTAGCTGTCGCCAGGGTGAAACGCGGTGGTGTCGTCGACGGTCAGCAGGAACCCGACGTTGCCGAGCGGCGGCACCCGGTCATGGTTGCTGGCGTGCTGGCCGCCCACGGCGCGGATCGTGACGTCGCCGACCTGCTCCTCATGGCCGGCCGCAAGCGAGACCGCGCCGGACAGGTCGAGCTCGGACTCCGTCTCGGTCTCGACCAGGAGCCGGGCGCGAGGACTCGCCGCGAGCAGCTGTGGGAGGCGGTCGGGGTCGAGGTGGTCCGGGTGTTGGTGGGTCACCAGGATGGCGTCGAGGTCGGCCAGCCCGTCGGTGCTGGAGAAGACGCCGGGGTCGATGACGAGACGGGTCTGAGCGGTCTCGACGAGGAGGCTGGCGTGGCCGAGATGGGTGAGGCGCATGACGCTCACGTTAGCCCGGGCGGGTCGGGAGGGAGAGGTCCGCAAGTGGGCAAGGCAAAACCGAGGTGGGCAAGGCAGGTTCGCCTAGTGAAGGAGCCACCTGGCTTGTGAACTAGGCAAACGCCGAGGGCCAGCGGGGAAGGAAAGGGGGTGGGGGGTCGGGAGGCGGTCGGGGGTTAGCGGGCGCGGCGTTTGAGGCGCTCGACGTCCATGAGCACGACCGAGCGTGCCTCCAGTCGGAGCCAGCCTCGGGAAGCGAAGTCCGCCAGTGCCTTGTTGACCGTCTCGCGAGAAGCGCCGACAAGCTGGGCGAGCTCCTCCTGCGTCAGATCGTGGTGCACGTGTACGCCGTCGTCGGCGACGCGACCGAAGCGCGAGGACAGGTCCAGCAGCGCCTTCGCGACCCGACCGGGCACGTCGGAGAAGACCAGGTCGGCGACCACGTCGTTGGCCTTGCGCAACCGGGCCGCCAGCTGCGAGAGCAGTCCACGGGCCACCTCGGGGCGGCCGTCCAGCCAGCGTCCGAGCTCATCGTGGCTGAGGCTCTGCATCGTGCAGTCGGTGACCGCTGTGACCGTGGCCGAGCGCGGACCGGGGTCGAACAGGGACAGCTCACCGAACATCTGGCCCGGTCCGAGGATCGCGAGCAGGTTCTCACGGCCGTCGGCGGAGGTGCGACCGAGCTTGACCTTGCCGTCCGTGACGACGTACAGCCGGTCGCCCTCGTCGCCCTCGTGGAACAGCACGTCGCCGCGGCGGACCTTCGTCTCGGCCATCGACGCGGTGAGCGCTTCCGCCGCCTCGTCGTCCAGCCCGCCGAACAGGGGTGCCTGCCGGAGCACGTCGGTAATCACGTCTTGCCTCCTCGTCCACCGCCACCAGGCGGTGTTCCGGCTCACAGTCTGACGTATCCGCTGAACCGATGCTACGGGGGTGCTATGCGGGCACGGAGCGCACGTGCGCGGCGTGACCTGGTGGTATGCCGACAGGGTCCGGCCCGACGGCCGGTCCGCCCCGTGCTCGGGGTTCTGGTCACGCCGTAGGCTGGGCCCATGTCAGCCGGTGCCGATGTGGCCGCTCCACCACGGTCGGAGAGCCGCACAGCGCTCGTCCGGCGGGCCCGGCGTATCAACCGGATCCTGGCCGAGACCTATCCCGACGCACGGTGCGAGCTCGACTTCACGAGCCCCTGGGAGCTGCTCATCGCTACCGTTCTGTCCGCCCAGACCACCGACAAACGCGTCAACGCAGTCACGCCCACGCTGTTCGCGCGTTACCCCCGTCCCCCAGACCTCGCCGAGGCCGACCCGGACGACGTCGAGGAGATCATCGCCTCGACCGGCTTCTTCCGCGCGAAGACCGCCTCGATCATGAAGCTCGCTGTCGCGATCCGTGACACCTACGAGGGCCAGGTGCCAGGGCGGCTCGCCGACCTCGTGACGCTGCCCGGCGTCGGTCGCAAGACAGCAAACGTGGTTCTGGGCAACGCCTTCGGGGTCCCGGGGATCACGGTGGACACCCACTTCGCCCGGCTGGCTCGCCGCTTCGGCTGGACCGTCGAGAGCGATCCCGTCAAGACCGAGCAGGTCGTCGGTGCCCTGTTCCCCCGGCGGGACTGGACGATGCTGAGCCACCACCTCATCTGGCACGGGCGGCGACGCTGCCACGCCCGCAACCCCGCCTGCGGCGCGTGCCCGCTGGCCAGGCTCTGTCCGGCGTACGGCGAGGGGCCGACGGACCCCGTCAAGGCCGCCAAGCTGGTACGCACCGAGGGCCGGGCGTGATCGCGAAGCCTCTCCGGATAGCAGCGGCGGCAGCGTCGACCCTGCTCGCGTGCGGCGGGCTGGCGTCCTGCAGCAGCAACGTCCCCAAGGTCGATCCCTACACGTACGACCCGGGCAAGGCGGCCGTGAACGTCGACACCGCCGGGCTGCGCAGACAGAAGGCTGCAGCCGGCATCGAGAACTGTCCGGCGTCGTCCACCAACCCGAGCCAGCGGCAGGGCGCGCTGCCGCCGATCACGCTGCCCTGCCTCGGGGGCGGTCGCCCCGTCGATCTCGCCGGGCTGACGGGTGAGCCGACCGTGCTGAACTTCTGGGCCCAGACCTGCGCCCCGTGCCGCCAGGAGTCACCGCTGTTCCAGGCGCTGCACCGGACTGGCAAAGTCCGCGTCATCGGCGTCGACTTCTACGACCCGCTACCGTCTCGCGCGCTCGACTTCGCCGACGAGCTGGGGCTGACCTACCCGCAGCTCGCCGACCCAGACGCTGCCACCCGGGCGCCGCTACGCCTGGCGGGGCTCCCGGCGACGTTCTTCGTGAACGCGCACGGCGTTGTCCAACATGTGGAGTACGGTGCGGTGCAATCGTCCGCCGATCTGGCGAGAATGGTCTCGACGTATCTCGGCGTCGACGTGCCGGGACGATGACGGGGCGATGACGGGGGGTGACTACCGCGATGACAGACGGACCTGCCGGATCGGGTCACACCCAGGGCAGCGGCCCGGTTCACGGCGACGAGTCGCCACCCTGGCTTCGCGACCTGGTCGACGCCGCTGCCGATATCGAGGCCGGCCACCTGACCACGATGTTCCCGCCTCCGGACGCCGCACCGCGCGCCGCTTCGGTGCTGATGCTGTTCGGCGACGTGGCCGGCAATCCCGACGTGCTGCTGCTCGAACGCGCCCACGACATGCGCTCCCACGCGGGCCAGGTGGCGTTCCCAGGGGGCCGACAGGATCCCGATGACGCCGACGCGGTCGCAGCGGCGTTGCGCGAGGCCGAGGAGGAGACCGGGCTTGACCCGTCCGGCGTCGAGGTGGTGGCCACGCTTCCGTCGCTCTGGCTCCCTCCCACCGACTTCTCGGTGACCCCTGTCCTCGGCTGGTGGCACACCCGGTCGCCGGTGCGTGCCGTCGATCCGGCCGAGACGGCCTCCGTCCACACCATCCCGGTGGCCGAGCTCGTCGACCCCGGGGTGCGTGCCATGATCCGGCACCCGTCGGGCTACCTCGGTCCGGGATTCCTGGTTCGCGATCTCGTCGTGTGGGGATTCACCGCCGGGGTGCTGTCCCGGCTGCTCGCCATCGTCGGCTGGGACCAGCCCTGGGACGACAGGCGGATCGTCGAGCTGCCGCCGGCGCTGGCGTCGAGCTCGCTGCGCGACCTCCAGGACCGGCCATGAACGCGCTCGACTGGATTCTCGTCGTTTTCATCGCGCTCTACTCCCTCTCCGGCTACCAGCAGGGGTTCATCGTCGGTGCCGCCTCGACGGTAGGCCTGCTGCTCGGGGGGTTCCTCGGCGTGCAGGTCACACCCTGGCTGCTCGACGGCTTCGACCCCGGCATCTCGGTGTCGCTGGCAGCGCTGCTCATCGTGCTGGCCTGCGCCTTCGTGGGGCAGGCCGGTGGTGCGTTCGGGGGAGCCCAGCTGCGGGGACGCGTCACCTGGCGGCCGGCGCGGACGGTCGACGCGCTCGGCGGCGCTGCGTTGAGCGTGGCAGCCATGTTGCTGATTGCCTGGGTCCTCGGGGTGGCCGCGAGCGGGGCCGACCTGCGTGGGCTCAACAAGGAGGTCCGTACGTCGACGGTCCTGTCGACTGTGGACCACGTGCTTCCGGGTGGCTCGGACCGCATTCTTTCCGCGTTCAACACCCTTGTCGACTCCTCTCTGTTCCCGCGTTACCTCGAGCCGTTCGCACCCGAACAGATCAAGACGGTGCCGCCTCCTACGACCGGAATCCTCGCGCGAGAAGGAGTGGTCGCGGCCCGGGCCGGGGTGGTCAAGGTTCTCGGCCAGGCTTCGTCGTGCGGCCGCACCCTCGAGGGGAGCGGTTTCGTCTACCGGGACGGCCGTGTGATGACCAACGCCCACGTGGTCGCCGGAGTGGACAACCCGCAGATCCGGGTCGGTGACACCGACTACGCCGGCAAAGTGGTCTACTACGACCCCGATGTCGACGTCGCCGTGATCTCCGTGCCCGACCTGCCGACCCGCCCCCTGACCTTCGCTGCCGCCGCCGCGGCATCGAAATCCCCGGCCGCCGTGCTCGGCTATCCGGAGAACGGCCCGTATGACGCCCAGCCGGCCCGGATCCGCGACGAGCAGACCCTGCGCAGTCCCGACATCTACGGCAACGACACCGTCTACCGCGACACCTACTCGATCCGTGCGCTGGTCCGGCAGGGCAACTCGGGCGGCCCTCTGGTCGACGCGTCCGGTGACGTGCTGGGAGTGATCTTCGCGGCGTCGGTCACCGATGGCGACACCGGTTATGCCCTGACCGCCGACCAGGTCTCGGGAGCGGCCAAGTCGGGGGCGACCGCCTCCTCGCGCGTCGACACCGGCGGGTGCGCGCTCTGAGGGCAGGCTCAGCGCCCGGCCGCGTGCAAGCCAGCAAGCCAGTGCAGCAGCGTCCGGGTGAACGTCCTGGGCTGTTCCTCGTGCGGGAAGTGACCCGCTTCGTCGATCGTCACGATGCTGTGGTGGCCGGCGACGTGCCGGCCTGAGCGTCGTACGGCGGCCAGGCCGACTGCCGGGTCGTCAACGCCCAGCACCTGGAGCACGGGCACGGCGATGGGCGGTCGCATGAGCCGCGTGAAGGCCCGGCCATCGGCACGGAACCGCGACCTGACGAGCCACCGGTGGTACTCCAGGGCACAGTGCGGCGCCGGCCAGGCCGTCATCGCTGCTGTGTAGGCATCGACCTCGTCGAGCGACGGAAACCCGGAGGCCGGTGACGCCCAGCGCCGCAGATGACGCGCGATGTAGGCGCCGCGTCTGATCTGGCGTTCGGGTAGCCATGGAACCTGCATCAGGGCCAGGTGCCCAACCGGTGTCCGGGCAGCCATGCGCAGGGGGGTGCCGAGCAGCTCGGCGGGGTGGGGAGCCGCCACCGCGCAGAGTGCGTCGACACAGTCCGGTGCCATCGCCGCCACGGTCCAGCCGACGTACCCGCCCCAGCCCTGGCCCACGACCACCGCGGACCGGGCACCCAGCGTGCGGACCACGCCGGACACGTCGGCAGCCAACGTCATGGGGTCGTAGCCGCGCGGTGTCTTGTCGCTCTCACCGTAGCCCCGCAGGTCCATCGCGACGCAGCGGTAACCGGCCGCAGCCACTGCCGGAAGCTGGTGGCGCCACGCCCACCAGAACTCGGGGAACCCGTGCAGAAGCAGGACCAGCGGACCGGTACCGGCCTCGACCACGTGGAAGCGGGCACCGTTCGCGGCGACATCGCGGTGCGTCCACGGCCCGTAGGCGGGCGGAGAGGTCACCGTTGTCGGCCCTCGTCACGGCGCCCTGGCGTGGCCAGGATCAACCCCTCTTGAGGACCTGCTTGTTGCTCTTCACCGCGGCCATCGTCTGCTCGGGCGCCTTGACCTGCTTGACCTTGCGCACCCCGATGAACGCGAGAAGGGCGGCGATCACGACGTAGACGGCAAAGACCAGCAGGAACGAGACACCGAGTCCGAAGAAGAGCCAATGCAGGAAGAACGCGAACGCGATCGAGATCATGACGATGGCCAGCAATATGAGGAACGCGGCGACGGCGAACAACGCGATGGCCATCCCGCCGGCCTTGACGCTGAACCGCAGCTCGGTCTTGGCCAGCTCGATCTCACCACGGATCAGCGCGGACAAGTCGCGACTGGTGTCGGCGAACAGCCTGCCGATCGTCGGGTCTTCGTCGATGCCGGGGCCGTGAGGGGTCGTCATCTGGTGTCCTCTCCTCGCCTGCCAGGGTGCACCGCGGCGGTGCCTCCGGTTCGTACGGCTGTCGCTATCGGAAACCCTACGGTGTCCGGATGGCGCGCGCGATCCGCGGTCGAACCAGACCGGCACCTCGGCGGCCGTCCATCCAGCCCGGTCATGTCTGTGGCGAGCCGAAGATGGCGGACAGTTCATCGTGAAGACCTGGGTCGGCCAGGACCATGACCTCGTCTCCCGAACGGAGGACCGTGCCGCCACCGACCCCGACGAGCTGCTGTTCCCGCACGACGAAGCTGACCCAGACGTCGTCGGAACTGACCGGGAGGTCCTCGATCGTGACGCCGTCTGCACGAGATCCTGCCCGCACCCGCAGCCGGTGTACGCCGTCAGGCTCGTCGCGCAGGCGGACGCCAAGTGCCCACGGTTCGGGCTCGCGGAGCCGCATCGGGAGCTGTAGACGCGACGCGACGGTCGGCACGAGTGTCCCCTGCAGAAGCACCGAAACCATGACGACCACGACGATGATGCCGTACACCCGAGACGCGTCGGGTACGTCGGCACTCAGCACGATGAGGCCGAGGAGGAGAGGGACTGCACCTTTCAGCCCGCTCCACAGCACGAAGAGGCGCTCCTGACGGTCCAGCCCGAACGGCACCAGCACCAGGCCTACCAGGACCGGCCTGATCACGAAGATCAGCGCGCCGGCGATGGCCAGTCCCACCGGCCACACGTCGGACTGTGTGATCACGTCCAGGTCGACCGTCAACCCGAGCGCGACGAACGCGACGATCTCCGCCAGGCTGGCGACGGCGGAAGTGAAGCGCTGGATCTCTCCCTTGTAGGGCGCTCGCTCGTCGCCCAGCACGATGCCGGCGACGAAGATGGCGAGGAAGCCCGACCCGTGCACCACGGTGGCGAGGCCGAAGATCACGAACCCGGACGCCAGCGTGCGCAACGGGTACAGGGCTTCGCTCGGCAGTGGAACGTTGCGCATGAACCACACCAGGGCCTGGCCGCCGACGACACCCACGGCCAGCCCCACCGACAGCTGAAGGGCGAACTCACCCGCGACCGAACCCCAGGCGCTCAGGCCGACGCCTCCCGCCGCCACCAGGCTGACCAGCAAGGCGATGCCGACCGGGTCGTTCGCGCCCGACTCGCCCTCGAGCAGCGTCCCGCTGCGGCCGGAGATCTCGCGTCGACCGAGCACGGAGAAGACGACGGCCGGGTCGGTGGGCGCGATCGCGGTACCGAGCAGCATCGCCACCCACCAGTCGAACCCGAACACCGAATGGGCCAGCAGCGCGACGGCTGCCGTGGTCGCGAACGTGCCGAGCACACCTACAGCGGAGATCAGCCCGATCGAGCTGCGCAGCTTCTTGACGCCGATGTGCATCCCGCCGTCGAACAGGATGGCCGCCACGGCCACGGTGACGATCCGTTCGACCGTGACGAGCGGAGTGTCGCCCCATTCGGGTCGCACCAGGACGGTGAGCACCGTCGCGCCGAAGAAGATCGCCGGCGCCGGGACCTGCAGCTTCTCGCTCACCCGATTGGATGCCACGGCGACGACGACTGCCGCGGAGACCAGCAGGATGATGGCGCCGAAATGCTCGAGCTCGCTCACGTCCTGAGCCCAACTGTGACAGTCGATCGGGGGGTGTGGCACACGGCGGGACCTCCAGGCGTCGCGAAGCAGACCGCCGACCAGACTTCCCGGCTCACCACGCGCGGAACGCGCAGGGTCACCCTACCGGTCCATGGCCGACCTACGTGCCGCTCGGGTGACGGTCCTTCCACCGCGGCCGGCGCCGGCCGTCACGGCGGGGAGCCTGTCAGCTCAGTCCTCGTCGGTCTTGCCTGCAGCCAGGTTGTCCTTGATCAGGTCCATCACGGTCGAGTCGGCGAGCGTGGTGACGTCGCCGGTCTCGCGGTGCTCGGCCACGTCGCGCAACAGCCGCCGCATGATCTTGCCCGATCGCGTCTTCGGCAGCTCCGGAACCACCATGATCGACTTCGGCTTCGCGATGGCGCCGATCTCCTTGGCGACGTGGTTGCGAAGCTCGGCCACCACGTCTGATCCGCCGTCGCCGGCGCTCTCGCGCAGGATCACGAACGCGACCGGCGCCTGGCCGGTCATCTCGTCGTTGGCACCGACCACGGCGGCCTCGGCGACCTTGGGGTGTGACACGAGCGCCGACTCGATCTCGGTGGTGGAGAGCCGGTGGCCGGAGACGTTCATGACGTCGTCGACGCGGCCGAGCAGCCAGACGTCGCCGTCGTCGTCGAGCTTGGCGCCGTCGCCGGCGAAGTAGAGGCCGGGCCAGCGCGACCAGTAGGTCTCGACATAACGCTCGTTGTCGCCCCAGATGCCGCGCAGCATCGCGGGCCACGGCTCGGTGAGGACGAGGTAGCCGCCGCCCCCGTTGCCGACCGGTCGAGCCTCGTCGTCGACCACGTCGGCGCCGATGCCCGGCAGGGCACGCATCGCAGAGCCCGGCTTGGTCGCGGTGACG
>JANLYC010000307.1:0-2430 GCA_031365435.1 Nocardioidaceae bacterium | reverse complement strand
TGTCGCCGGAGTAGGCGGCCAGCTGCTCAGAGTCGGCGTGTTCAACGCCGTGCGAGCCGATCGACCGCAGGTCGGTGCGCGTCTGGTCGCTCGGATAGCGGGCGTGTTCTGCCACGGAGCACGGGTTCAGCAGCCAGCTGTCGACCGGCAGCGGCTTCCAGCCCGAGACGTCGGAGCTGCTCGACTTCACACCCTCGGAAGGAAGCGTGAGGTCGGCCGGAATCGTGGTGACCCAGCCTCCGGACGGGATCGGGCCGGGGTTCGCTGCCGCCGGCACGGGCGGCAGCGTGGGCGGGTCGGTCGGCGTAGCGGCCACCGTGGTGTCAGCGGGGGTGCCGGGCGTCGACGTCTGCGACGGACCGATCGGTTCGAGACGTTCACGTCCGGCCCGGTCGGCACCGGCGGACACCGACCAGCCGACACCGATCACGACGGCGGCAACGGCGGCCACCGTGGCTACCTGAGTCCGGCGCCGGCGGGAGGCTCTGCTGCGGATCTCGGGCGCCGTCAAGACGCGCGACTGCCGGGCGGCATCGCCGGCCAAGGCCGCCAGCCAGTTGGTCAGGTCGTCGTCGAAACGTTCAGGCGTGTGGTCAGGCAGTTCAGGCATGGTGTGCCTCCCCCGTTGGGTCAGAAGCTGGTGAAGTCCTGGGGCCGAGGACGTCGGCGAGGGCAGCGCGGCCGCGGGACAACCGGGCCTTCACCGTGCCGATCGGTGCATTGACCTCCGCGGCCACCTGCTCGACGGACAGATCGCACAGGTGGTGCAGCACGATCGCGCGGCGCTGGTCCGCGCTGATCCGGCTCAGGGCCGCGACCAGCACTGCGTGGTCCTCGGTCGGGGGTCGCACGTCCGGGTCTGGACCCCGACGACGGTAGGCCCGGCGCCGGGAGGAGGACTGGCGCCAGCGGCTGACCCCGGTGTTCCACGCCACCCGGCGTACCCAGGCCTCAGGGCGCTCAGCCAGATCGAGCTCGCGACGGTGCAGCCAGGCCTTGACGAAGGCCTCCTGGACGCAGTCCTGCGCCTCGCTGAAGCTCCCCAGCATGGCGGTGAGCTGTCCCACCAACCGAGGCGCCGTCGCGGCGTAGAACTGGTCGAACTCGCCTTCGTCCACCGCTCCCCCTCATGATCACGGGCCGTTACGACAGGTACGCCGTCCGAGGGTGGTTTGGTTGCATCCGCGACCCGACACGAGCAAAGTCGCGGACGTCAGGCGGTGGCGACGGCGTACTGCCTGAGCTCTCCGGCCAGGCTGGGGTTGACCCGCGCGCGCACGCGGGTGCCGTCGCCGGTGTGGTCGACGCTCAACACCTCGCCGTGCTCGTGGATCTTGTTCATCAGGTCGCCACGGCCGTACGGCAGCAGGGCGTCGACCTCGACAGCGGGACGGGGCAGGTCGGCCTCGATCGCCACGAGCGCGTCCTCGATCCCCGCACCGGTGCGGGCCGAGACGACGACCGCGTGGGGCTCGCGGGCGAGCAGCCGCTGGATCACGTGCGGATCGGCGGCATCGGACTTGTTGATGACCACGAGCTCGGGGACCTGGTCGGCGCCGATCTCGGCAAAGACCTCGCGAACGGCCGCCAGCTGGCCCTCGGGATCGGCGTGCGAGCCGTCGACGACGTGGATCACCAGGTCGGAGTCGGCGACCTCCTCCAGCGTCGACCGGAACGCCTCGACGATCTGGTGCGGCAGGTGCCGCACGAAGCCGACCGTGTCAGACAGCGTGTAGACCCGGCCGTCGGTCGTGGTCGTCCGACGCGTGGTGGGATCGAGGGTGGCGAACAACGCGTCCTCGACGAGGACCCCGGCGCCGGTCAGGCGGTTGAGCAGCGACGACTTCCCGGCGTTGGTATAGCCGGCGATCGCGACGGCCGGGATCTCGCGGCGTACGCGCTCGGCCTTCTTCGTCACCCGCGCGGTCGACATGTGCTTGAGCTCGCGGCGCAGCTTGGCCATCCGCGTGGTGATGCGCCGACGGTCGGTCTCGAGCTTGGTCTCCCCCGGGCCACGACCACCGATACCGCCGCCCTGGACACCGACGCGTCCGCCGGCCTGGCGTGAGAGGTTGCCACCCCAGCCGCGGAGGCGCTGCTTGAGGTACTCGAGCTGCGCGAGCTCGACCTGCGCCTTGCCCTCCTTGGAGCGAGCGTGCTGCGCGAAGATGTCGAGGATCAGGGCGGTGCGGTCGACCACCTTGACCTTGACCTTGTCCTCGAGGTTGCGCAGCTGGCTGGGCGCGAGCTCGCCGTCGCAGATGACGGTGTCGGCGCCGGTGGCCTGCACGATCTCGCGGAGACCCTCGACCTTGCCGCGCCCGATGTACGTCGCGGGGTCGGGGCTCTGCCGGCGCTGGTAGAAGGCGTCCAGCACCGTCGAGCCGGCCGTCTCGGCGAGCAGCGCCAGCTCGGCCATCGAGTTCTCGG
>JANLYC010000299.1:0-4847 GCA_031365435.1 Nocardioidaceae bacterium | reverse complement strand
GAGGAGATGCCTGCGGCGTACGCACAGGCTGACATCTTCTGCCTGCCGTCATGGTGGGAGGCGATGCCGCTGTCGGTGCTCGAAGCCATGGCAGCCGGGCTGCCCATCGTCGCCAGCGACGTCGGCGACGTCTCGAGGTTGGTCAGCGAGGAATGCGGCTACGTGGTCCCTGTGCAGTCACCGGACCGGATCGCCGACGCCTTGCGGAAGCTGCTCGAGAACGTCGACGAACGGCGCCGGATGGGCGTTGCCGCGCGGGCTCGTGCGCTGTCCACGTTCTCGAGCTCGGCGACCGACAAGGCCATCGCCAACGTGTACTCCGAAGTCGTGACATAACGGGCGATGAGCCCGTGCGCGACAACTCTCCCAATGCCTGACAGGGCATCGCATCGCCGTTAACGTGCCAGGGTCCTTACCCCCAATCCAGGACCTGATATGCATTTGAGCCAACCGAGGCGAGCTGCACGCATCGCCACCATCTCAACCATCTCCCTCCTCGCCGGGGCCGCACTTCTCGCCCCCGCCAGCACCACGGCGAACGCCGATGGCGCCAGGGCCGGCAAGCAAGCCACCACCACCACCAAGTCGGGCACTGCTGCCCGTCCCTTCCGCAGCACGTCGTACTGGAACAAACCACTCGGGCACGCGCCGCGCGACCGCAGCAGCCGTGCCTTCATTCGCGACGCCGGTCGGAGCGGTTCCAACCACATGAACCTCGTGCTGGGCAGCTGGGGCATGCCGGTCTACCACGCCGGCGCCGGCGACCCGGCGTACCGGATCAAGTCCGGACCCGGCTGGGTCCGGGTCCACATCCCGGCGGGCGCACGACACATGCCCACGTCCGACGCGGCGATGGTCGTCATCGACCGGGCTACTCACCAGGTCGTCGGTCTGGGCGGCGCTCATTTCTCGAAGCGGGCCGGCTGGTCCGCGTCCGGGGTCTCGCGATACCTGTCCCGGAGCAACGGCATCGCCGGCGGCCTGCCCGGAGGGCTGAAGGCCAACTACGGTCACCGCGGTATCCCCGGATCCGTCCAGGCGGTGACCCGCGACGAGATCCGGCGCGGGGTCATCCGACACCGGCTCGAGGTCTACTGGCACGAGACGAAGAGCGGCCGCGCATACTTCCCGATGACCCAGTCGGAGTCGGGCAAGAACGGCGTCGTCCCTGAGGGCATGGTCATCCGGATCAGGCCGTCGGTGAATCTCAAGGCGATGCACCTGCCTCGAGCCGCGTACATCATCGCGCGTGCTCTGCAACGGTACGGCGCCGTGGTCGGTGACAACTCCGGCCAGGGGAACAGCATCAAGGTCCAGGGCAACGCGAGGTGGGGCGGGGTCCTCAACAAGGACTCGCTCCGCAGGATCCCGTGGCGTGACTACGTGTTCGTCCGGCGCGGGTATCGCCCCTGATCGCGCCCAGATCGCGCACCTGAGCCGACCGCAGACTCATGTCCGGTCGGCTCAGGTCCGCGCAAAGTGATCTCGCGGTCGCTGTGCGTGTGAGCTCTCGGCGGAATGGTTCCAGCTGCTGGTCGCGCTGTTGCTGCCACCCGCTGGCGCCCGTTACCGTTGTTGCCGGGGCCGCGCCATCTCATGGCTGCCCGAAAGGAACTCAGATGCGGGATGTCCCCGGAGTCGAACCGCGAGCCAGCCTGCCGAACCTGATAGTCATCGGCGTGAGCAAGGCCGGCACGTCGTCCTTGTTCGAGTATCTGGGACAGCATCCAGACGTCGGGCTTTCCGACCTGAAGGAGTTGCGATACTTCACACCGCTTCGGTACGGCGAGCCGATCGAGCCCCTCGAGTCGTATGCCGGCCACTTCGCAGCCTGCCAGGACGCGCGTTATGCCGTCGAGGCGACACCGGGCTACTTCTACGGGGGCCTGCCGACAGCCCGAGCGATGCAAGACGCCTTGCCCTCATTGAAGACCGTGCTGAGCCTGCGCGATCCCACAGACCGCTGCTGGTCGTGGTTCCGGTTCGTCAAGAGCAGGATGCGCATCCCCAAAGAACTGGGTTTCGAGGAGTATGTCGACCGGTGCGAGCAGCTGAACCGTGAAGGCGTCGACGGAGCACTCGACAACCAGCCGTATTGGGGCCTCGGCGGTGGTTGCTACTCGAACTGGTTGAGTGGATGGACTGAGGTCTTCCGTGACGATCTCAAGATCATCTTCTTCGACGACCTCGTGGGTGACTCACAGACCGTGATGAAGGATCTGTTCGCATGGCTCGACCTGGATCCCGATGACGCGGGTCATCTCGGGCTGGTGCCGACGAACAAGACCGTTCAGTACAGGAACCGAGCCATGCAACGGCTTGCCGTCTCTCTCAACCGTCGCGGGGAGCGATACTTCAGGCGCCACCCACGGCTCAAGCGTGCCGTGCGCGGCGGCTACTACCGCTTCAACCAGTCGCAGCCTGAAAAGCGCATGTCCGCGTCGATGCGCGAGCGACTGGACGAGTTCTATCAGCCGTACAACGCCCAGCTCGCGGCCGAGCTGGCTCGACTGGGGCTCAAGCTTCCCGTTGGCTGGCGTGATCCATACTCGGACGCGCTCGATGGACGGAACCGCCAGGCCTCGTAACGGCGCGCTTCAGCGCCCATGTGCCCAGCAGACCCGATCACGACCATAATGACCGTATGACTGCGAGCGAAGGCGTGACAGAGGGCAGCGTGTCGGCACGCGGCCAGGGTCCCGTCTTCATCGTCGGCTCCATGCGATCGGGCTCGACCATGCTTCGGCTGATCGTCGACAGCCACCCTCGCATCGCAGTCCCCGCCGAGACCGGATTCATGGGAGCGGCCCTGGCCGCGAAGCGGATCCCGAACTGGAAGTACGGCGACGAGTGGCATCGACGGATCGACTGGTCCGACGCCGAGTTCGATGACCGGCTCCGCGAGTTCTTCGACGGCATGTTCTCGCGGTATGCCGCCGCGCGGGGCAAGGCCCGCTGGGGCGAGAAGACGCCGTTCCACACCTCCCACATCGCAGCCATGGCGGAACTGTTCCCCAACAGCACGTTCGTCGGCATCGTCAGGCACCCCGGCGCGGTGGCGGCATCGTTGCGCAAGAGCTTCCACTACACGTTCGAGGACGCGCTGTCGTACTGGGCGGCCACCAACCTCGACATGGTCGGAGCCGCCGCGGGACTCGGAGGCCGCTTCGCGATGTGCCGCTACGAGGATCTCGTGACGTCCGGAGAACCGGTCCTGCGCGAGCTGATGGCGACGATCGGCGAGGAGTTCTCCGCCAACCTGCTGCAGCATCACGTCGTTCAGCGCGACCAAGGTGCGCCACGCGTGGTCGACGGGAGCACGAGCAGCCGTGACCCGATCGACGCCAGCAGGGCCGACCGCTGGGCCGACGACGCCTCCGAGTCCGACCGCGCCGCGCTCGAGGCCACGAAGGGTCTGGCCGACTTCTTCGGGTACGCCGCTGCCGACTCCGCCACCCGCGCGTCGATCGAGTCTGCCAGCGGTCGTCGGTGGTCCTGGACGGGGGCTGACCTCGCCCAGCGTCGCGAACCGTTCGCCGATCGCGTCGACTTCGAGAGCCGACCGCCGACGCTCGCGATCGACGCCGATCCCGAAGAGTTGGCCCGACTGCTCTCGCAAGCCGAGGCCGCACTGTCTCGAACGCGGTCGCGCCGGGCCGTCCAGCTCGTCGATGCCGTGCGGAAGGTGCAGCGACAGCGGTCTTGGCACGACGTCAAACGCGTCTGGTTCATCGCCCGCGGCAAGTCCGGCTGACGAGACGCAGCCCCGAATGTCCGAGAATCGCCGAGCCGTCCTCATCGGCTTGATCTGCTTTGGACATCGGTGTCCGGATCGATATTTCAGAGCGTTATCTCTTCATTACTAAAAGTCATTTTTTCTTTGCTTTTCTTGAGCGGAGCGTAAGGTAGGAATGACCAACAGTGAGTGTTTTCTAACTGCATGCAAACGACCCCACACGCGTGGTTGTATTGCCTCATTCACGCGGCGGCGGACGGATGCCCACATGTAGTTCATGTGACGTTCACCTTTGGGGGGTGAAGCTCGACCCCGCCGCCCGAGTTCGGGGAGGAACCGGGGTGTCGTCAGAGAACATCGTCGCGCGGTCCGCGATCGTCAGTGCCAGGCATCTGCCGCGGCCGGCCAGCACTGAGGTCCAGGCTCCGGTGATCCTGGGCCCGGGCGCTCCCCACACCCACAACGAAGGGTGGCGTCGAGCCGGCTTCGGGCTCGTACCTGTCAGCCTTGTCATCGACCTTGTGGCCGTCGTCCTCGCCTCACGAGCGCTGGCATTGACCACACGCTCGACCGTCTTGTTGACCGTCCTCGTCCTGGTGCTCAACGCCGGCGGCGGACACTACCGCGCCCGGATCGCCCCCGCCCTGCTGGACGAGCTGCCCAAGCTGATAGCTCGTGCACTGGTGGCCGGCGCGATCGCGACCTCGTTGCGCGTGTTCTTGGAGCTTCCGGTGCAGGACGGGCTCGTCTACGCCTCGATGGTGTACGTCGGACTGGCTCTGTTCGGCCGGGCGTTGGCCTACCCACTCCTGCGTGAGTACCGGCGCGGTGGCGGTCTGGGCGATCCGACCATCATCGTCGGCTGTGGTCAGGTGGGCAGCCAGCTCGCCGACACCCTGCTCGACCACCCGGAGTACGGCCTCTACCCCATCGGTTACGTCGACGACGACCCGTTGATCCACCCCAAAGACCGTCGGATCCCGGTGATCGGCGGCATCGACCAGCTAGCGAGCCTGCTGCGCCAGCACCGCATCCGCAACGTGATCGTGGCGTTCACGACGAGCCGTGAGTCGAGCATGGTCGAGGCGCTGCGCACCTGCGACCGGATGTC
>JANLYC010000275.1:0-6055 GCA_031365435.1 Nocardioidaceae bacterium | reverse complement strand
GTCCGGCCCAGCCGTTCGTCTGAGCAGGTCCTGCACGGGTGTTGCTGGCTCGATCGGGTACTGCGGCGGTTGCACGGCACTACTTCAGCAGATAGATGGTGGCGAACAGCCCGATCCACACCACATCGACGAAGTGCCAGTAGTACGAGACGACGATGGCGGTCACGGCCTGCTCGTGGGTGAACGTTCGGGCCATGAACGTGCGGCCCAGGACGAACAGGAAGGCGATGAGACCACCGGTGACGTGGATCCCGTGGAAGCCGGTGGTGAGGTAGAAGATCGATCCGTAGGGCGACGACGGGATCGTCACGTTCTCGCGGATCAAGGCGGAGTACTCGAAGATCTGTCCACCGATGAAGAACGACCCCATCACATAGGTCAGCACGAACCACTCGCGCAGGCCCCAGGCTCTGAAGTCCAGGACGCCACCACTGCGACCGACCTGACCACGTTCGGCGGCGAAGACACCGAGCTGGCAGGTGACCGAGCTCAACACCAGCACGGTCGTGTTGACTGCGGCAAAGGGCACGTTGAGCTTCGGGGTCTCCTGCGCCCACAGCTCCGGCGTGACACCGCGGATCGTGAAGTAGCACGCGAACAGGGCCGCGAAGAACATGAGCTCGCTCGCGAGCCAGACGATCGTTCCGACGCTGACCATGCTCGGCCGATCGTGTTGACCATGCAGCCGGGACGCGGAGATCGCAGTTGTAGTCGCCACGACGACATTATGTCCTCAACCCTCGCCATTGGACACAGCGACCCCCCGGCCGTGCATAGGGTCTTGCAGATGCCGCGGCGACGCGCCCCCGAGAGCAGCGACGGCCCCACGGGCGAGGACCCGGACCGGGACGGGCTTACCCTGATCATGTGACGTTCCTGGCCCATGCCGACGAGGGTGCCTCGGTTCCCGCTCTGACGTTGGGCCGCATCTTTTCCGCCTGGACCTTCGACGCCGTCGCGGTGGCGCTGATCGTGGTCACCGGGGCGCTCTACCTGCTCGGCGTCCATCGTCTGCACGTCCGCGGTGATCGTTGGTCGATCGCTCGCACCCTGAGCTTCTGTGGCCTCGGACTCGGTGCGCTGACGGTGGCGACCAGCTCGTCCTTGGCCACCTACGACACCACGCTGCTGAGCATGCACATGGGCCAGCACATGGTGCTGTCGATGCTGGCGCCGGTGTTTCTGGCGCTTGGGGCTCCCGTCACGTTGGCGCTGCGCACGCTGCCGAGAGGGGGTCGGCGCGTGGTTCTCGCGGTCCTGCACAGCCGGGTCGCCGCTGTCCTCGCGTTCCCACCGGTCGCGTTCGTGCTGTTCGTCCTGACCCCGTGGGTGCTCTACTTCTCGCCGGTCTACGAGGCGACGCTGCGGTCGGCGGCGCTGCACGACCTGCTGCACCTACACTTCGTGCTCATCGGCTGCTTGTTCTTCTGGCCGCTGCTGGGGTTGGACCCGGTGCCCGGCCGGGTGGCCCACCCGTTCCGGATGCTGACGGTGCTGGCGACGCTGCCGTTCCACGCCTTCTTGGGTGTGACGATCATGAGCATGAAGGACCTGATCGCCCGCGACTGGTATCTGTCCCTGGGACGCACGTGGACGCCCACTCCCGCCGACGACCAGCAGATCGGCGGTTCGATCCTGTGGGGGAGCGGCGACATCGTCGCGCTCGTCATCTTCGGCGTGCTGTTCGTCCAATGGGTGCGGCACAGCTTCCGCGAGGCCGAGAGGGTCGACCGCCGGCTGGACCGTGAGGAGGCCGAGGCGGCCCGCGTGGCGCGGGCGGCCGCGCAGCACACCACGCCGTCCCGGTAGCATCGGCCCGAGCACGTCCAGGTCCCGACGTGCGTCTGATCGACGCATTCTCACGTACGACGAGGCAGGTCATCCATGTTGGTGCTGGTCTACAGCGACGACGCGAACACCCGTAGCGAGGTCATGCTCGCCCTCGGCAAGCGACCCCATCCCGATCTGCCGGCTGTCGAGTACGTCGAGTGCGCCACCGAGCCCGCAGTCATCGCCACGATGGACGCCGGTGGCATCGACCTGGCGATCCTCGACGGCGAGGCGGTTCCTGCCGGCGGGATGGGGATCTGCCGCCAGCTCAAGGACGAGATCTACGAGTGTCCGCCAGTGCTGGTGCTGACCGGCCGCGTCGAGGACGGCTGGTTGGCGACGTGGTCGCGCGCGGAGGCCGCCGTACCGCACCCGATCGACCCCATGGTGCTGGCCGAGAACGTCATCCGGCTGCTCCGACCCCGGGCCGACATGACCACCGGCTGAGGATGTGATGTCCGCGCCCGCGCACGACGGTGCTTCGCCGAGCCTGCCCAGCCCCACCTGGCCGGAGGTGCTCTCCGGCCTGATCGCAGGTCACGACCTCGGTGCGACGCAGACCGCGTGGGTGATGCGGCAGATTCTCGCCGGGGAAGCCACTCCGTCGCAGATCGCAGGTTTCGCGGTGGCCCTGCGGTCCAAGGGCGAGACCGTCGAGGAGGTCGAAGGTCTCGTCTCGACGATGTACGAGTTCGCGGCGCCGCTGGAGTACGCCGCGCGAGCTGTCGACATCGTGGGCACGGGGGGCGACCGCTCGCACACGGTCAACATCTCCACGATGGCGGCCCTGGTCACCGCAGGTGCGGGCGTTCCGGTCGTCAAGCACGGCAACCGCGCGGCTTCCTCGTCATGCGGCTCCGCGGACGTGCTGGAGGGGCTCGGCCTCCGGCTCGACCTGTCGCCCACCCGGGTGGGTGAGCTCGCCAGCGAGGTCGGGCTGACGTTCTGCTTCGCCCCGGTCTTCCACGCCGCGCTGCGTCACTCGGCGGTCCCACGACGCGAGCTCGGCGTCGCGACCACGTTCAACTTCCTCGGGCCGCTCGCCAACCCGGCGCGCCCGGCCGCGCAGGCGGTGGGGGTGGCGGACCCTCGGATGGCGGCGATCATCGCCGGTGTACTGGCCAACCGTGGTGTCGACGGCTTCGTGTTCCGTGGTCACGACGGCCTCGATGAGCTGACCACGACGACGACCTCGCAGATCTGGGCCATCGTCGATGGTGCCGTCACCGAACATGAGCTCGACCCGTCGTCGGATCTGGGGATCGTCCGCTCGCAGCCGTCCGACCTCAGGGGCGGTGACGTGGCGTTCAACGTGGCGGTCGTGCACCGACTGTTGGCGGGGGAGACAGGGCCTGTGCGCGATGCCGTGCTCCTGAACGCGGCCGCCGGCATCGCGGCGTACGAGGCGGTCCCGGGCACCGTGACCGAGCGCCTCGCGGCCGGTCTCGAACGGGCTGCCGACGCCGTCGACTCTGGGGCTGCCAAGCTCAAGCTCGAGGCGTGGCTCGCCGCGGCAGCCCGCTGATGACTACTCCTCGACGCCGAGCGAGAAGGCGGCCTCGAGGTCGTGGCTGGAGTACGTGCGGAACGCGATGTGTGTCTCGGTCGACTGCACCCCTGGCACCTTGTTGATCCGGTCGGGGACCAGCGCCGCCACATCGTCGTGGTTGCGGACCCGGAGCAACGCGATCAGGTCGATGCCTCCCGTCACGGAGTAGACCTCGCTCACGCCGTCGATAGACGCGATCTGTTGCGCCACCTCGGGAATCTGGGCCACGTCGGCCTTGATGAACACGATCGCGGTGATCACGTGGGACTCCTCGTTCGACGGGACGGTACGCCGCCGAGCCTAACGCGGGGTGCATGACGAAAGCCTCTCGCCTTCCGCGGGCCAGGTCGGACCCGGTCAGGCCACCAGGTCGGCGTACTGCGGATGCTGCTCGAGGTACCAGCGGTAGAAGGAGCACACGGCGCGCACTCTGAGCCCTTGCCGGTTGCGCGCGTCCTCGAGCGAGCGGCGGGCCATGTCCGAGGCGATGCCCTGGCGGGCGTGCCCCGGCTTGACCTCGGCGTGGGTGAACACGATGACCCCGTCGAGCACGACGTAGTCGGACGTCCCGACGAGTGCGCCGTCGATCGTCGCCTCATAGCGTCCTCGCTCGGGGACATCGGTGATCGTGACTTCGCTCATGTGACCAGCGTAGGTGGCTTCGTGACACGATGCCCGATGTGTGGTGGCAACTCCTGGTGGGAGTCGCGGCCGGCCTGCTGCTGATGTGGCTGGTGCTGGTCGGCGCTCTGTTTGTGGTCCGACCGGACCGGACGACCGTCGGACAGCTCATGCGGCTGCTTCCGGACGTCGTGCGCCTGCTGTCCCGGCTGGCCCGTGACCCGACGCTGCCTGTCGGTGTGCGGATTCGGTTGTGGCTCCTGCTGGGCTACCTGGCGATGCCGTTCGACGTCATACCGGACTTCATCCCGGTGCTGGGGTATGCCGACGACGCGATCATCGTTGCCTGGACGCTGCGGTCTGTCGTTCGACGCTCAGGCCGCGACGCGGTCGTCCGCCACTGGCCCGGGACGCCCGACGGGCTGGCGGCCCTCGACCGACTGGTCCGGATGCCTTGAGCGTTCAGCCATGGATGGGCGGGTGGCTTGTTGAGCCGCTCCCCGCGGCTTCGCCGCTGGGGAGCGTCCATCTGAGCGGGTGCGGGTGGCTTGTTGAGCCGGTCTGCGCGGCTCCGCCGCCGCAGACCGTCCATCAGCTGAGCCGGCCGAACAGATCTTCGCGACCGGCGACCCCGCACTTGCGGTAGATCGCCTTGGCGTGGTCGTTGACGGTGAAGGGGGACAACCCCAGCTCGCGAGCGATCTGTTTGGTCGCCAGCCCGGACGCCAGCTCCTCCAACACTTCGGCCTCCCGGCGCGTCAGGGCGTGAGTTCGCGCGATCGTCGGGAGCACCTGCCGCACCGACGCTGATTGCATGACGACCGCGACGGAGCCATCGCTGAGGCGACTGCCCTGGACCCAGAGCCACCTGCCACTGATCGTGCGAACGACCGTGTGCGGCGACGAGCTCGCGCGGCGTACGGCGTTCGCGGCGTCGAACACCACCCGCGTCACGTCGTCGAGATGCGTCTCGTCCGTTCCTCCCGGGACCAGGTCTTCGAGCCAGGCGCGCGCGTCGGCTGAGAGGACGAGCTGGTCGTCCTCCCTCAGCACGATGACGCCCGGTGCCAACGGTCCGGGGGGCCTGGCGCATGGCCGGGTGGGGTGGTGTCGCACCGCGCGGGCAAGCGGGCTGCCGACTTGCGCCGCCGTCGCGACATCAGCGTCTCCGAAGGACCGCCGCGGATCTTCGCGGAACAAGCTCAGGGCGCCCCACACCCGGCCACCGTCGCGCAGGACCACCCGCAGCTCTGACTGGAACCCCTGGGGCCGCATGATCTCGTTGAAGCGAAAACTCGTGTCGGCGCCGGGGTGGCCGCGTGCCAACCAGCCGACGGGGACCGTGGCGCGACCGAGCGTGACGTACTTGTTGACGTCGTCTTGAAGGGCTTCGTTGGCGGCCATGTCGGCCGTGTGCTCGGTCCCTCGGCCGCCGAACTGAAAGGTGCGGAGCCCGGTGATCGGATCCAGGCCGAACAGGCACCAGCCATCGTAGGGGAGCAGGGTGTGCACGACCTCGGCGACGGCAGCGCCGAAGTCGGGTCCGGTGGCGGGTCGTCCGACCAGATCGAGACACCTGGCCTGCACCTCCCTGACCGTGGCGGTCATCTCTCGATGATGGCATCGCTGCATCCCTTGAACTAGGGATTTTCGATCTCTGTGCAGGTCAGGAGACTGATGGTGGGCCTCGACGTGCGAGGCGTGGACGGAGAGACACGTCATGAGTTCACACGGTGACGACAGACGGGCCCGGACGCGCCGGGTCGGGAGCGCTGTAGCCGTCTCGATGGCGTTGATTTCATACGCGATCGTCGTCGGCGGCCCCGCTGCCGACGCAAGGCAAGGCGTCGGCGTGGAGCGATCAACACCGACGGCTCGCCAGATCGGGGCAGATCACGACGAGGCTCCGGGCGGCAGGATCGTCTGGTCCCAGTTCACCACGCTCGACTTCAGCGGCGCCCGCCTTGTCTCGAGCGACCCGAATGGTGGTCACGTGCGCGTCCTGACGCACCCCGGCGACGGGGTGCATGACGTCGACCCGCAGGTGTCCCCGAA
>JANLYC010000271.1:0-2962 GCA_031365435.1 Nocardioidaceae bacterium | reverse complement strand
GTCCGGCCCCGGGGCCCCGAGCGCCTGCTCGAGGAAGGACTGTCCGAACCACGTCAGCTCGGTGTCGGCGTGCTCGCGGTTGAAGACGACCACGTCGGCCATGGACTTCGGTCCGTCTCCGGCGCGGCCGGCCAGGTAGGCGTCGAGCTCGACCTTGAACTCCGCGAGCAGCACCACCAGCTCGTCGTCGAAGCCGTAGTCGACCATCGACTCGAGCTCGGTCTCGTCGACGATCACGGCGCCGGCCACCGAGAGCACCGCCAACGCCTCTTCGGCGACGGCGTCGGCCTGCGGGCTGTAGCCCCAGAACAGCTTGCGGGGCACGCCGAGACGTTTCCCGGCGAGGGAGCCGTCGCGCACCCCGTCGGAGTACGCCGAGCCCTGGCCGGTGAGCACGCCCAACAAGGCAGCCGACTCGGCCACGGTGGACGTCATGGGGCCGGGGGCGTCCTGTGACGAGGAGATGGGCACGACGCCGGTGGTGGGGACGAGTCCGACGGTCGGCTTGAGACCGACGCAGCCGTTGAAGGCGGCCGGGCAGGTGATGGAGCCGTCGGTCTCGGTCCCGACGGCGAAACGGGTGATGCCGGCCGCGACCGCCGCACCACTTCCGGCGGACGATCCGCCGGCCGACCGGTTCAAGGCGTAGGGGTTGCGGGTGAGCCCGCCGTACCCGCTCCACCCCGAGGTGGAGCGCTCATCACGCAGGTTGGCCCACTCGCTGAGGTTGGTCTTGCCGAGAACCACCATCCCCGCCTCGCGGAGCCGCTGCACCAGGGGCGCATCGGCCATCGGCGGCGGCACGTCCGCCAGGGCGAGCGAACCGGCGGTGGTCGCCAGCCCCGCCGTGTCGATGTTGTCCTTGAGCAGGATCGGCAGGCCGTGCAGCGGTCCCCGGGATCGGCCGGCCGCGGCCTCGGCGTCGCGCTGCGCGGCCGTCTCAGCCGCGGTCGGGTCGAGCGTGCAGACGGCGTTCGTCAGCGGATCGACGCTCTCCACGCGGTCCAGCGCCGCCTCGACGAGCTCCGATGAAGACTCGGCACCTGAGATCATGGCCAGCATCCTCGCATCCGGACGATTTGGCCGCCTCTCGACGCCGCTGGTAATCTTGGCGGTCGCGCCTCGGCGTGTTCGGCAGGCATGTCCGCGCTGACGCTCCAGGCGATCACCGATCCAACCCGACGTCGAAACCAGAGGCATTACCCCGTGGCCAACATCAAGTCCCAGATCAAGCGCAACAAGCAGAACGACGCCGCGCACGAGCGCAACAAGTCGGTCAAGTCTGCGCTCAAGACCTCGATCCGTCGCTTCCGCGAGGCCGCCGACACCGGCGACAAGGACCAGGCGACCGAGCTGGCCAAGGCTGCCAACCGCCGTCTCGACAAGGCAGTGTCGGCCGGCGTCATCCACAAGAACCAGGCGGCGAACAAGAAGTCGGCCATCTCCAGGAAGGCCGCCTCTCTCTGACCTTCTCCGCTGCGCCGGCTCCACCTCGCTGAGGAGCGCCGGTCGTGGAGCACCGCGAACGACGGGTTGATCTGGATCGGGTCAGCCCGTCTTTGCATGTCCGCGGTCGCTGCGGGGGTCTGTCTTGGGCCGGATGGGCACAGCGGGCGGCGTCCGCAGCGGTGGCGCGTCAGTGCAGAGCACGGGCCCGGAGCACCGAGATGACCAACCGCTCACAGGTCCAGGACGGGTCACCGCCCGCACCCTTGACGTCAGCATCCGCCTGAGCGGCAGCCTGGATCGCGTGCGCGAGGCCACGCGAGGACCACCCACGTGACTGCGCCCCGATGGACCTCAGCTTCCACGGGGGTACGCCGACCTCGCGTGCCAGGTCGCCCTCACGAAGCCCTCGCGGCGCTGCCTGATAGCGCGCAATGGCCCGCAGACCACTCGCGACCGCGCTCGTGACCAGCACATGGGCCACCCGGCCGTTCAACGCCCAACGCAGGTGCTCCATCGCCTCGGTCGTCTTGCCCTCGATGGCGGCGTCCGCCACGGCGAACCCCTTCACCTCGGCGCGGCCGCCGAAGTAGGCGCGGACCGTCTGCTGCGTGACCGTGTCGTCGGGGAAGTCGGTTGCCAGCTGGCTGGCCGCACCGGCCAGGGCACGCATGTCCTCACCGAGGGCGTCGACGAGGGCGGCGGCCCCGTCCTGGTCGATCTTCTTGCCATGACTGCGGAACTCGGACTGCACCCAGCCGGGCAGCTCGAACTTCTTCGGCCCCTGCGCCTTGACCTCGGTGACGCCGTGCTTGCGTAGCTTGTCGAGGACGGCTTTGCCCTTGGTGCCGCCCGTGTGGTGCAGCACGAGGGCGACGTCGTCGGACGGCTGCTCGACGTAGGCGATCAGGGAGGCGGCAGCCTCGTCAGGCAGGTCCTCGAGACGGCGTACGACGACGCAGCGGATCTGAGCGAACAGCGACGGGCTGGCGATCTCGGCGAGGGCTCCGACGCCGAGCTGCGCAGCCTCGAGCTCGGACTGGTCGGCGTCGCTGTCAGCCGCGGTGACCAGGGCCTTGAGCTCGGCGATCGCCCGCTCGGCGATGAACTCGTTGGTGCCCGTGATCAAGGTCGTGGTGCCGAGGACATCGGCCGCCTTCTGCTTCGCCATGATCGCCACAGCATGCCACGACCCGACGACGATTCGACCACCCCGCCCATCGCGGCTGTGGCCGGTGGACGGCACCGCGCCTGAGCGAAAAGCCGTCGCTGTAGGTCCTGCGCTCTGTCACGATCGTCCCCGTGACGTGGAAGGAACGCCTGGGGCGGCTGCGTGTCGACACGACCCCACTGCGCGAGTCGCGGGACTTCCGGCTGCTCTTCTGGGCCGGGACCGTTTTCTACCTGGGCGCGATGGTCTCGTACGTCGCGGTGCCCTACCAGCTCTACCGCCTCACCGGATCCAACCTCGCGGTCGGCCTGCTCGGCGTCGTCGAACTGGTACCGCTCGTGGTCT
>JANLYC010000254.1:0-4216 GCA_031365435.1 Nocardioidaceae bacterium | reverse complement strand
TGTCACGTGCGCGGTAGGTCTCACCCGGGCGCAGCACGGTACTGGGGAAGTCCGGCTGGTTGGGCGAGTTCGGGAAGTGCTGCGGCTCGAGGCAGAACGCGTCCGTCTGGCGATACATCGTCTGGTCTCGACCCACCGTCGTGCCGTCGAGGAAGTTCCCCGTGTACACCTGGACACCGGGACGGTCGGTCCACAGCTCGAGGGAGCGTCCCGATCCGGACTCCTCGACGCTGGCCGCTCGGCGAACTGCGGCCGCGCCAGCCGTCCCAGGGTCAGGTCCCACCACGAACGTGTGGTCGTACCCGCGAGCTCGGCGCAGCTGACGGTCGGAGCCGTCGCGCAGGCCGGTGCCGATGGTGATGGGGGAGCGGAGGTCGAGCCTGGTGCCGTCGACGGGGCGCAGCTCACCGGTGGGGATCAGGTCGTCGTCCACCGGCAGGAACTGGTCGGCGTCGACCGTGATGAGGTGTCCCTCCACGGAGCCGCCACCGGCAAGGTTGAAGTAGCAGTGGTTGGTGAGGTTGACGACGGTGGGAGCAGACGTCGTGGCGGTGTACTCGACGCTCAGGTCGGCGCCCCGCACACGGTAGGTGACTGTCACGTCGAGGTCGCCCGGAAATCCCATCTCGCCGTCGGGACTGACGCGGTGCAGCCGTACCTCGGCGTCGTCACCGATCTCGGCCTCCCACAGCATCCGGTCGAAGCCGCGCGTGCCGCCGTGCAGGGCGTTGGTCGCCTCGTTGAGCGGGACCTCAACCGCCTGACCATCCAGCTCGAACCGGCCACCCCGGATCCGGTTGGCGTATCGACCGACGCAGGCGCCGAGGTAGTTCCGGTCCTGCTCGTAGGCGACGAGGTCGGCCAACCCGAGCGTCACGTCTGCCAGGACGCCATGGGCGTCCGGAGCCAGCAGCGAGATGACGCGGGCGCCGAAGGTGATGACAT
Source organism: Nocardioidaceae bacterium (assembly GCA_031365435.1). GTDB lineage: Bacteria > Actinomycetota > Actinomycetes > Propionibacteriales > Nocardioidaceae > JANLYC01. The sequence goes on along the minus strand of JANLYC010000254.1, from coordinate 3,271 downwards.
CGACCTGCAACGTCGTACTGCGCAGCCGGACCCGCTCGACGGCTTCGCCCGTGGCGAGTGATCCGTACGCCGTTACTTCAGCGCTGGCCCTCGGCTGCACTTCGCTCATGCCGCGATCCAACCACGCAGGGCGGAGCAGGCGAACTACCTCGCGGTCGGGTCCGGCGCCGGAGCCGGACCGCCACGGAGCGGCCGGGCAGTCGCGGCGCGCGCTTCGTTGTCGCGCAGGCGTGGCTCGTAGTGCGCGAAGAACACCTTGCCCACGAGGTCTCGGCGGCTGCGCACCCCCGTCTTGGCGAACACGCTCTTCAGGTGCTGCTGGACCGTGTGCACCGAGATGTGGATCTCGTGAGCGATCTCCTCCGTGGAGGTGCCGCGGAGTACGAGCCGGGTCACCTCCTGCTCGCGCGCTGTCAGACCGTAGGCCGACATGAGCAGCGGGGTGATCCGGGACGGGTGCGCGGGTTCGAGGATCACCGCAACTCGCTCGGCGTGATTCGACATCAACGCGGCGCCGTACAACACGATCCAGGCGCCGCTGTTCGTCCGCACCCGCGAGACGGCGATCTCGTCGGCCACCTCGGGGTGCCGGCCGTTCCTCCTCACCCGTCCGGCGACGGCGAGGACCGCCGACGGGAGGCGGCCGTTCGGCCAGTCGCCGTCGGGGAGATCGCAGAGCCAACGCTCGACACCGGGTGTCGTTGACTCGACGTCCCAGGTCTCCGACAGCACGACGAGCCCAGGTGCGTCCAAGCCGTCAGGTTCACGAGCCTCGGCCATCAGCAGCGCTCGTCGAGCACCGGCAGCAAGGGTGTGGGACACGTCGCGGACGAAACGCTTGTCATCAGCATCGAACAAGGGTCGGTCCGGCTCTCGATACAGGCCGACCGCACCCCACACCTCGCCGTTCGACGTCTGCAGCCGAGCGATGAGCTCCTGGTCGCCCCCGAGCTTGATGTTCTCCTGCCAGCGTGCGCTGGTCCAAGGCTTGCCGTTCGTGGCGTCGTGCAAGGTGGAAACCCCGGTCCCCGAGTGCGCGACGTCGACCAGCTTGTGCACGTCGTCCCCGTAGTACTCGTTCGCGAGCCACTCCGGTGGAAAGACCGGCATGTCGTCGTTGAAGTGGCTCGTGATCAGCAGCGACGCGGGATCGAGGGTGTACCAGCAGGGCGAGCCGAAGTGCGGCACGACGGTGGCAATCACCTCGGTGGACTCGCGCCAGAGCGTGACGAGATCGAGGTCCTCGCCGGTCAACCGGGTGACTTTGTCCAGCGCGCGCTGCCTTGCATCGGTGCTCATCAGCTCAATCTAGGCCCATCGCGGTGGGCGGCGGATACCACATTTGTGGAATGGGCAACCTGGGTGTGGCCACCTAGCCTCGACGAACGTCGAACGACGAGCGCAAGGGAGGGTGCACCATGATCAACAAGACCACGACTGCTTCGATCCACGTCCTCGGACCCGAGGAAGGCGACCGATCCCGCCTGGGCGGGTGCGAGGACAGGTTCATGATCGACGGTGGCGAGACCGATTCGCGGTTCGCACTGGTCGAACACCGCTTCGACGCGCACGCACTGGCTGCGCCCCTGCACCGACACCGCAACGAGGACGAGTACACGTTCATCGTCCAAGGCCGGATGGGCGCGATGCTCGGTGAGGAGGAGGTGTACGGCGACAAGGGCGACCTGGTCTTCAAGCCGCGCAACCAGTGGCACACCTTCTGGAACGCCGACGAAGCGCCGCTTGTGGTCCTGGAGATGATCTCCCCAGCCGGACTCGAGCAGCTGTTCAGGTCGTTCGGTCAGCTCACCGAGCCTCCGGAGGGGCCAGAGCTGGCTGAGATGGCGGCTCGATACGGATGTGACCTCGACTTCGACCGCACGTTCCCGTTGGTGGAGCGACTGGGGCTGTCGCTCTAGCTCGACGTTGGAGTCACTCGGACCGAGGCTGCGGCTTGAACCGGCGGACCTCATGGGGCCAGCCGCAGGCCTCCGCGACCTTGCCCGCCCACATCGTGGCGGCCCCGTCGTCGGCCACGTCCACCAGGGCGAACCCGCCGAGGAACTCCTTGGTCTCGACGTACGGACCGTCGGTGATCAGCACGGCGCCGCTGGTGGGGTCGGCACTGTAGACCGGGCCGTCCCCCTCCAGCCCCCCGGCGAAGACGTACACACCGGCCGCCTTCATCTCGGCCACCACCGCCATCGCGAGCGGACCGCGCCCGCGGAACCACTCCTCGGTGTGGTCGCCCACCCACTGTTGGTTGAAGTAGATGAGGTACTCGGTCACGATCGCTCCTTCTCGTCGGGCGGAACCCGTGGTCCGCGTTCACCTACCCCACGAACGACGACAGGCGAATACGACACGGTAGTGCCGAAATCGAAGGTAACGGCCAGTGCGGTCAGCCCGTCAGCTGAACCGACCAGGGACGGACCTCGACCTGCAGGTAGCCGGCGGCCACGAACGCGTCGTCGGTGCGCACCAGGTTCTCGAGGTCGATGTCACCGTCCGCGCGTCCGAGCCGGACGACGGTCATGCCTTCGCCGCGCTCCGGGAAGACTGGTCCGGCCGCAACCAGCAGACCGCGATCCCGGAGTCGCTCCAGGAACTCGAGATGGTCACCGAAGCGAGGGTGGGTGAAGACGGACTCCCCCGGACGCATCGCAGGCCCCGGGGTATGGACCAGGGCGTACCACTCGCCGACGTCGTCCGCGGCAGCAGGCTCGCCAGGGGACACCCCCCGAGGCTCGCCGTCGACCGGACCCGCAAGCGAGGCACCGAATTCCCCGAGCACGGACAGCCAGCCCTGGCCATAGCCCTCGGCCTGTTGTGCGGGCGCCTCGGTGCGCTCCCAACCGGAGTGCACGAGGGTGACGAGGGTCCCACCGTCGTGTCCTGCGAACGACACCTCGACGTCGGTCGCGGTGTCGGGCGAGGACCCGGGATGCCAGCTCAACCGGAGGCCCGTGGGGGGATCCCAGGCAACGACCTCCGCCCAGACCGAGTGCTCCGTGCCCCAGCGCTCGACGAGTCGGTCGCCCTCGAAGGCCACCAGGCTGTCCGCTCCGTTGACGGAGAAGCCCGCCAGCGGCCACCAGTGACCGATGTGCGCGGTGAACAAGGCGAAGGCGGTCTCGACGGGGACGGTGACCGCAATCTCACGTCGGATCGGGGCCACCGACCGCGCCGGCGGGGTCGATGGCGCCTCGGATGGTTGTGCCGGGCGCGTCGCGTCGAGCGGGTGGTTCATGTCTCGTCCTCAGTGTCGCGG
>JANLYC010000243.1:0-6648 GCA_031365435.1 Nocardioidaceae bacterium | reverse complement strand
GCGGCGTAGGCCATGTGACCGGCGGTGAGGCGCGACCAGGCGACGTGAATACGGCTACTGCTGCGCTCTCGCAGGTCGAGGAAGCCGCCCAGGACGTCGACGCTCCTGCGGAAGCGGATGAGGCGAAGCGCGAACGTGACGATCCGCTCGACCGTCCGAGCAGCCGCGAGTGCTGCGGCCTCGTTGAGGACGACCGTGAGGACGATCGCGAGCACCACAGCCAGCGTGGACATGGTCGCCACCGCGCTGTACGTCATCACGCCGTGGGCCAGGCGCGACCGGGCGATGAGGGCGGCGAGGATGACGGCCGGCACGAACAGCTTCGCCATCACGTCCCAGAGGTTGGTCACGAACGTGAAGACCACGAACTCGGCCCGGCTGAATCCCCAGGTCCGGCTCATGTGGTAGTTCAGGCCGATCCCGACCGCGCCTGCCAGCGGGGTGACGTTCGAGACCGCGCTCCCGGTCAGACTCATCGTCAGGGCGCGGCGATGGGTCAACGGCGGCATGGCGGCAGTCAGCACGACCGTGTGCACGACCAGGCCGCCGATCCACAAGAGCGTCAGCAGCGCGAGGTCGAGCAACGACACCTGGCTGAGCGCCGCCGGAAGCTGCGACCAGGTGGCGCCGACGACAGCCGGCATCACGACGAAGAACATCAGGGCCACGAGACAGACCGAGCCGAGCGCCTTCAGGCACCAGAAAAGCCGGCGGCGTCGTCGTCCGCCCGAGCCCTCCCGCGGCCTCATGACAGCACTGCCGATCGGCTCCGTGCGCCGCTGACGGCACCGGAATGACGCATCGCCAGGCCGTGGTCGCGCAGGGGTCCTGCTACCAGTCCCCGACTTCGGATCTCGTCAATCAGTCCCGGAAGTGCCGCTGATGCGGCCGTCCACGACCCAGCGGCGGAGGTGCAGTCGGAGTCGTGCAGCAAGACAGTGCCGCCGGGAGCCAACCGGCTCTGCACGCGAGCGGACACCGATGACGCGGTGGCGTCGGCCCGCCAGTCGCGGCCCCAGGTGGTCCACAGCACCGGGGTCATCTCGAGACGACGTGAGGCGCCGAGCGCGGCCGTCGTCAGGACCCCGTACGGCGGTCGGTACCAGCGCGGCGCCAGTCCGGTGATGCGCGTGATGGCCTCGTGGCCGCGGGCCAGGTCGTCATACGTCGACCGAGGACTTCGCGCCAGCAGGCACCGATGACCCCATCCGTGGAGGCCGACCTCATGACCGGAGTCGATCAGCTGCCGGGTCAGGTACGGCGCCGCCGCCGACATGCGGCCGAGCAGGAAGAACGTGGCTGACACGCCCTGGTCGGCCAGGATCGCGAGGAAGGCAGGCGTGGACGCGGGATCCGGACCGTCATCGAACGTCAACGCGATGTGATCGCGCCGTCCCTGGCCCGTGAGCTCGGGCCGGACTCTGGAGGTCAGTGCTGTCCAGGTGGTGAGTGCCGGCAGCGCGTGAGCCGCCGAGACCGCGAGCGCTGTGGCCGCGCCGGTCGTGTACAGGGCTGACCGTCGCCGGGCGGTCATGCCGACACCAGATCGGGAGGTTCCAGCACTGCCTCGGACGGCCAGTCGGGTCGCGGGACCAGCGGAGCCACCTGGCCCAGCGAGAGCGCGCCCGTCAAGACCGAGGCGAGCTGGTCGCGAGACCGCGCCCAGGACGTCCAGCCGGCTTCCTCGAGGGCCGACGCGTTCGTCGTGCCGTGGCCGTCGAGAGCGCGGTAGGTCACCACGGGCAGACCGCTGGCGCGGCCCTCCAATGATGTCAACCCACCGGCATTCTGGACGAGGACGTCGCAAGCCCGCATGAGCATCGGCATGTCCGAGACCCACCCGAACGAGATGATCCCGAGGGACAGCAGAGACCGATGCAGGGCCCCGTTCTGACCGCAGACCACGATCGGCAACGCCAGCCCGGTCGTCGCGACGTCGCGGACTGCTTGGGCAATGTCACCGACGCCCCAGGAGCCGGCCACGACCAGGGCCAGGGGAGCCCCAGCCGGTAGGTCGAACGCACTGCGGGCACCGGCTCGCTCCTCCGCGCAGCCAGGGCGAAAGGTCGGTGCCACGGCGGGGCCGACGACCAGGACGTCGGCCGCCCCGAGCGAACGGGCCTGACGGGCCGGTACGTCGTGCAGCGCGAGGTGGGTGTCGACGCCGCTCGATACCCACAACGGGTGGACGCTCATGTCGGTGAGGAAGGTAGCCACGCGACAGCTGATGAGCCGCCGGGAACGCAGAGTCCCCAAGGACTGGCTGGCCAGTGGATAGGTGGAGATGACGAGGACGGTGTCCATGCGGACCTCGGCGATCAGTCGCCGGCGAGCGAGCCGCGAGAAGACCTTCGAGACCGCATGGAGGGAACGTCGATGCTCAAGCATGCTCAGCAGCCATCCCCAGCTTTGGGGTGCGGCCCTCAGCTGCAGCCTGTAGAGCAGCCGCAGCAGCCAGCCGATACGCCACGGTAGGAGGCTGAGGAAGTCACAGCGGTCGACGGTCAGGCCCAGCTCGGTACCGCGGCGGGCAAGCTCGGCTGCCACGCCGTCGTGCCCTGCGCCGATGCTGGCCGAGACGATCAGGATGCGGCTGCGCTCTGACTGCGGGCGGGCCTCCATCACGGCTCCTTCTGTGTCGCGCCAGACCGGTTGTGGTTGGACGGTTCTGACGCTACGAAGCCGACGTGAAGGTGGGATGAAGACTGGTTCGACGGAGCGTGCTGTGTCCTGTCGGACGTCTTCGGCAACGTCAGCTCACGTGATCGTGGCGTCGCTGTGGCCGGTCGAGATACGCCCTGTCGTCGCCGGCTGGCGCGAAGACGGTCGACAGCACAGGTCGGCGCCGGAGCCATGCCGTCACCGCCGTGAGCGGCGTACTCAGGAGCAGCCAGGAGAGGAGTGCGACCGCCCCGCCGAACACGAGGCCTGCCGCGACATCCCACGGGTAGTGCGCAGCGACATACACGCGGGAGAAGGCGAGCAGGAGGGCTGCTCCCATGGCGATGAATCCCAGCCGACGCGAGACGAGCAGCAGTCCCACGGCAACGGCACCGGCCATCACGGCGTGGTCGGAGGGGAACGACCAGTCGGCCGATCGAGCAACAAGCACCAGGACGTGCGGATGGGTGTCGTACGGGCGTGCCTCGTGGACGGCGCGGCTGAGAGGCTGGTTGGCCGCCACGGCGAGCAACGTGGCGACCGGCGCCCAACCGGCCGCCGCGAGCGTCCTGTTGTCAAGCCGGCGTGCGATCACCAGGCCGACGACAAGCAGGGCGAAGAACAGGATCACGCCGAACCTGGCGTAGTCGGCCATCAGCGTGTGCAGCCAGGCGGTGTGCCGGGCGAGCGAGTTGATGGCGCGGAACACCCGGTCATCGAGTCGGCGAAGCGAATCCACGAGTCTCCTCGGTCGTAGGGCATGCGTCGGGTACCACGAGTCTGGGCGGCTTTCCCACCCACGACGGTAGGGACCTCGAATGAAGGGGGCATGAAGCCTGCATTGACCTTCACTTCGCCTTCACCTGCCGTGACTACGCTGCAGACATGAGCCCATCCGGTACATCCGGTACATCCGGTAGGAGGAGACCGGCGTGCGTGTCCTGATCGCAGAGGACGACGAACGCCTCGCCACGCTGCTCTCCAAGTCCGCGACCGAGGCCGGCTGGGACGTCGAGGTGCAGCATGATGGTCTGGGAGCGCTGGCAGCGGCCGCCCCTGGAGGCTCGTCCGGCGAGTTCGAGGTCATCCTGCTCGACTGGATGCTGCCGGGCATGGACGGGATCACGGTCTGTCGGAGGCTGCGGAGCATGGGCTCGCGTACGCCGGTGCTCATGCTGACGGCGCGAGGCGCGGTCCGCGACCGGATCGCAGGGCTTGATGCCGGCGCCGACGACTATCTCGGCAAGCCGTTCGACCTTGACGAGCTCCTCGCCCGGCTGCGTGCGCTGCACCGCCGTTCGATCGGCGACGTCGATGAACAGCCGCTCGACGTGAGAGGGCTCAGGGTTGAACCTCTGTCGAGGCGCGTCTACCGGGATGGAATCGAAATCAACCTCTCCGCACGTGAGTTCGACATCTTGCACCTGCTCGTCGCGCGGGCAGGGGAGGTCGTGAGCCGGTACCGGATCCTCGACGACGTCTGGGATGGCGAGACCGACATCCGTAGCAACGTGATCGACGTCCACATCGCGGCATTGCGCGCCAAGATCGACCGGCCCTTCGGGACGAACACGATCACCACCGTGCGCAACGCCGGGTATCGCGTGGACTCCGACAACGCACGATGAGGGTCGTCGGGTCCGTGGGCCGGCTTTCGCTGCGGGTACGCCTCGTCGCCGGATTCGCCGCAGCCATGCTCGTGGTGCTCGCCGGCGCCGGCACGTTCGTCTACCTGCAGGTGCGGGGTGCCCTGGACCACGAGCTCAACGCGGAGCTGGCCCTCACCGGCTCACGACTCGCCACGGACATCAATCGCACCGGCCAGTCGACAGGGCGGTCGCAGCTCTTCAGCGGTGAGCGCTATCAGGTGTTCGACTCGGCCGGCAATGTCTTGACGCAGAGTCCGTTCCGATCCACCCGGCCGTTGCTCTCACCGGCAGAGGTCCAGGCAGCCCTCGGCGGCCCTATCTGGGATGACAACGGCGAAGTACTGCTCCCGGACAGTGAAGCGACCCGGGTCTACGGCGTCGCCCTGAAGCCGGGCACCCGCAGCTCTGCAGCAGTGCTCGCAGTCGCGGCGTCGAGAGACCAACGAGACGAGGCCCTTCGAGAGCTGCTGTTGCAACTGTCCGTCGCTGGGCTTGCCACCCTCGTCCTGGCCGCCTTCGTCGGCGACCGCCTGGCACGCGCTGCCTTGTGGCCGGTCGAGCGGTATCGGCGGCAGGCGATCGAGGTGACACAGGGGGCGAGCGGCGTGCGGTTGGACGTGCCGGCCGGACGCGACGACGAGATCACCCGGCTCGGCCATTCGCTCAACCACATGCTCGAAGCCTTGGAGGAAGCGCTCGAGCACGAACGCCGGTTCGTCAACGACGCAAGTCACGAGCTTCGTACTCCCTTGACGTTGATCGGCACGCGCGTGCAGCTGGCGCGACGACGTTCGCGGACGATCGCCGAACACGAGGCGGTCCTGGACGAGATCACGGTCGACATCGAGCGCATCTCGCGGCTGGCCGACCAGCTTCTGGAGATGGGTACGCCGCAGGGCGACCCCGGTGTCGCGGAGATCACCGACCTGGCGCTGGTGGCGCGCACGCAGGCCGAGCGGCATCGGTCGCTGGTGACGTCGGATGGCCATGGGGCTCAGCCTGAGACACTGCAGGTCTTCACCAGCGGACCCGCCCCGGTGGCCGTCGACCACGTCCGGCTCGAGCGGGTTGTCGTGAACCTGTTGGACAATGCCGTGAAGCATGGCGCTGCACCGGTCACGGTGGCGGTGGACCAGCAGTCGGGGTTCGCCAGGTTGATGGTGACCGACCACGGACCCGGCATGGATCCCGCCATGCTCGCCGCCGCGCCGGACCGCTTCGTGCGGGCACCCGAGGCGCGCAGCCGCCCCGGATCGGGGCTAGGACTCGCTCTCGTCAAAACAACCGTGCTCGCCGCCGGTGGCGAGCTGCGGCTGTGCTGCGGAGGTCGTCACGAACGGTTCGGCGAGCATCTTCCCGTCGGGTGCGACCACGCGGATGCCACCGTCGTGACGGTGCTGCTCCCGTCGGCGACGACACCTGTCTGATGCGAACCTGCACACGCGTAGGTCGCTGCTGGCCACGCGCCGGGTGATGCGGCCGTTCTCAGCGGTGACACAGCACCGGCGAGGACAATGGCTGCGAAGGGGCAGGCTGGGAGGAGTTGGACCGTGCGGGTGCTCGTGGTCGAGGACGAGGTGCGGCTGGCCGACGCGATCCGTCGCGGGCTCGTCGCCGAGGGCTTTGTCGTCGATGTCGAGAACACCGGCCCGAACGGCCTGTGGGCAGCGCAGACGAACGCCTACGACGTGATCATTCTCGACATCATGCTGCCGGGTTTGAACGGCTACGACGTCTGTCGTCGCATCCGCGACGGTGAGAACTGGACACCGGTCATCATGTTGACGGCCAAGGACGGTGACCTCGACCAGGTGGACGCGTTCGACCTGGGCGCCGACGACTACTTGACCAAGCCGTTCGCGTTCACGGTGCTCGTGGCCCGGCTTCGCGCCCTGGTGCGGAGGGGGGCGCCGGCACGCCCGGTGGTCCTCACTGCCGGAGACCTGCAGCTCGATCCCGCCGCTGCGGCCGTGCGCCGTGGTGAGACCCCGATCATGCTGACTCCGCGAGAGTTCGGTCTGCTGCACTTCCTCATGCGTCGCTGCGGCGAAGTGGTCAGCAAGACAGACATCCTGCAGAACGTGTGGGATGCGTACTACGAAGGCGACGACAACGTGGTCGAGGTCTATGTGGGATACCTCCGACGCAAGATCGATCATCCCTTCGACCGACATGCGATCGAGACCCTGCGCGGGATGGGTTATCGGTTCACAGAAGGGCAGCACAAGCGCCAGGCGGTCTAGGCGGCAGCGGGAATAGGGTTCACCTATTCCCGCCTTACTGTGTCAGTGCAACGGTTACGCGGTCTACGGTTTGGTCGCTCGGACAAAGGTGCTGG
>JANLYC010000230.1:0-7736 GCA_031365435.1 Nocardioidaceae bacterium | reverse complement strand
GGCCGGCCCGAGCTCGCGGACAAGGAGCGTGCGGAGGCAGCCGTCATCGCCGAGTTTCTGCCCGAGCCGATGAGCGACGGTGAGATCGCCGAGCTGGTGACGGCCACGATCGCCCAGCTGGGTGTGGCTGCCGACGGCATGCGAGCCATGGGCCGTGTGATGGGGGCCATCACGCCCCAGGTCAAGGGCCGGGCAGACGGTGGGGCAGTCTCGGCCGAGGTACGCCGCCAGCTGGGTTAAGCCTGCCGCAGAGTCGTCGCGTCTAGTGGCCGTGACCGTGGCCGTGGCCGTGACCGCCGCCCCCGCCGCCACCGCCTGGCTTGCCGCCGCCACCGCCGCCGCCGGGCGTCGTGTCACCTGGCGGAGTCGGCTTGGTGTCGGTCGGCTTGGTCGGCTTCGGAGTCACTCCGTTGGAGACGTAGATGCTGACGGTCTCTCCGGAGGTGCCCTCGTAGGACGGTGATGTGTACGCCACGGTCCCTTGCGGGGCCGAGGAGTTCACGCTGTAGGGAACGATCTGCGGGTTGAACCCGAGCTTGCTCAGCGCCGCTGCAGCCGACTGCGGGCTCTGGCCGTAGAAAGACGGGATCGGCACGGTCTGGCCGTTGACCACCGAGGGGTCAGGCGACACGAAGCTCTGGTCCGGGAGCCATTGCTCGATCGCGCGCATCGCGTCGCCCCACATCGGGCCGGCCGTCGTGGATCCGTGCACGCTGCCGACGTTGACGCCGCCGATCACCGTGTAGTCGATGTCCAGCGGGTCGCCATTGGGTTTGACGCCGGCGATCATCGCGGCTGTCGACAGCGTCGGCGTATAGCCGATGAACCACACCGACTTGGCCGGTGCCACGGTCCCGGTCTTGCCCGCCGACGGCTGGTTCAGGGCGATGTCGGCGCCGAAGCCGCCCGGCTCCATGACGCCCTTGAGGATGTCGTTGATCGCATCGGCATACGCGGGCTTGAGGACCCGGTTGCACTGCGGTCCTGGGGTGGGGATGACATTGCCCTTGCGGTCGCGGATCTCGAGGATCGGCGTCGAGGCGCAGTGCACGCCGCGGTTGGCTGCGGTGGCGTAGGCCTCGGCCATCTCGAGTGGGCTGACGTTGGCGATGCCCAGTGTGAAGGACGGCACCCGTTCGTGGGCGGGGTCGTCGAGCTCGATACCCATCTCCTGAGCGAGCTTGTAAGGACCGCACAAGCCGGTCATCTTCTCGAGCTGGACGAAGAACGTGTTCACCGACAGCTGGGTGCCCGTGTAGAGGTTCATGTTGCCGCTGTCGGTCGAGTTGTGGAACGTGAACACCTCCGACGACGGGTAGTTGCCGCCGCAGGTCGGGTAGGTGCCCAGGTCGACCGGGTAGGCCGCCGGCGAGTAGATGGTCTTGTTGAGCGGGATGCCGTCCTTGATCGCCTGGGCCAGTACGAACAGCTTGAAGGTCGAGCCGGCCTGGAAGCCCGGCGCATCACCGTACTTGGTGGGCACGGTGAAGTTGAGGTAGGTCTGACCCTTGCTGTGGTCGTTGCCCATCGGCTTGGACTGCGCCAGCGCGCGAACGTAGCCGGTGCCCGGCTCGACCTCGGCAATCGCGCCGACGGCGTTGTCGCGCGGGTAGACGTGTGAGTGCACCGACTGGGACGCCGCACGTTGGAACCGCGGGTCGAGCGTGCTCTGGATCGTGAGACCACCGGCGTAGATGGCGTGTTTGCGCTGCTCGGTCGTCTTCCCCAGCGCCGGGCTGGCGAGCAGGTACTTGAGCAGGTAGGCGCAGAAGAACGGGGCCTCGGCGTTGACGCAGCCGTTGGCGGTGTAGGACGGATGGAGGCCGAGCTGGGTCTTGGTGGCGTGCTTCGCACGCTGCGTCGTGATGATGTGCAGGTCGAGCATCTTGCCGATGACCGTGTTGCGACGGCTGCGGGCGACGTCGGGGTTGTTGGTGGGGTCGTACAGCGAGGGGTTCTTGACGATGCCGGCCAGCATCGCGGCCTGGCGGAGGTTCAGTTTCTTGGCCGTCGTCGCGAAGTAGTGGTGGGCCGCTGCTTCGATGCCGTAGGCGCCGTCGCCGAAGTACGCGGTGTTGAGGTAGTGCTCGAGGATCTGGGGCTTGGTCAGGTGAGCCTCGACCCAGACGGCATACCGGAGCTCGTCGAACTTGCGGGCGTAGCTCTTGGCCGTCGCCGCCGCCCGCGCCTGCTGCGTGGTGGCGTTCTCCTGCAAGGTGAGCTTGACGAGCTGCTGGGTGATGGACGACCCGCCCTGGACCGTCTGGTCGCTCGCCTGGTTGATGAACAGGGCACGGAGCGTGCCGCGTACGTCAAGGGCGCCGTGCTCGTAGAACCGGGCGTCCTCGATCGCTACGATCGCCTGCTGCATCACCGACGAGATCTTGCGGAGCTTGACGTACTTACGGTTCTCGTCGTAGAAGGCTGCCAGCTGAGTGCCGTCAGCTGCGAGCACCCGGGTGCGCTCGTTGAGCGGCTTGAACTCGAGCTTCTTCGGGAACTGCTTCACTGCCTGGGCGCTGTTCTCGGCGCCCTTGTTGATGAGACCGACCCAGGGCAGCGCCAGTCCCGCCATGAGAACTCCGGACAGGACGCTGATCCCGATGATCACGACGATCTGGTGGATCAATCCGCCCTCATGACGGGCAGGTCGCACGAGCCGAGACATGCGCTCCAGAGTACGTGACGGCCTGCGAGAAGTCGCATTCTCAGGATTGGGCCGCTTCGGGCCGGACGTGACTAGTCGTCATAGTCCGAATGGACTACACGGTTTGAGCAGTTCGGACCCTCCCGCGACGTTCGTATGGTCCGTAACGTTCTCTCCACCTGAGAACCACCGTTTCTGCTGGTTTCTCTGGATCTTGAAAGCTCATTCTTCTCTCGGTAGGGGCTGGACATGACTTGGAACGAGCAGTGGGCAGATGTCGCGTCCTGCAAAGGCGCCCGGCCGGACGAGCTCTTCGTCCGTGGCGCAGCGCAGAACCGCGCCAAGCAGGTGTGCGGACAATGCCCGGTACGTACGGAATGTCTAGCTGAAGCACTCGACAACAACATCGAGTGGGGCGTCTGGGGTGGCATGACCGAGCGCGAGCGCCGCGCCCTGCTGCGCCGCCGCCCGAACGTGACGTCGTGGCGCGGCCTCCTCGAGGCAGCGCGCGAGCAACACTTGGCCGTCGCGACGGCCAGAGGAGTCAGCGCAGCCGGCTGATCGGCAGCGCTCCGGGAAACGAACCGGATGAGGCGGCTTCGGAGGGGTATGCCGTCTCAGCCGGTTCGTTTTGTTTTGTCCGGGCCCGTGCAACCGTCGCGCTAGGCAGCGAGCAGCCGACCCACCATGCGCAGTGACTCGAGGTCGTGCACGTCTGTCGACAGCGCCGCCACCGAGGCGGTTGCCACCATCGGGTGCGCAGCCGCGAAGCGCCGGCGCAGTGACCGCTCGCGACCGACCCGCGTGGCCCGTTCCGCGTGCAGCTTCAGCAATGCCGCCGTGAGTACAGAGTCCTTCTCCAACCGTTCGGCCCCGGCCCATGCGGCCTGGGCCGAGATCGTGGCCGGCCCCGGCGTGGTGACCCGGTTGAGCACCAGCCCGGCCAGGGGCATGCGTTCCTCGCGCAGCCGTTCGACGAAGAAGGCCGCCTCCCGTAGAGCGTCAGGGTCCGGTGACGCGACGACGACGAACGCCGTCTGTGGGTCCTTCAGGATCTGGTAGGTCTTGTCGGCCCGCGCCCTGAAGCCGCCGAAGAGCGTGTCGAGCGCGGCGACGAACGTCTGTACGTCGCGGAGCATCTGGCCGCCCAGGATCTTGGTGATGGCGCCGGTGACGAGGGACATCCCCGTGGACAGCAGCCGCGCGGGCCCGCGGGCCGGCGCGACCAGCAGCTTGATCAGTCGGCCGTCGAGGAAGGAGGAGAGCCGCTCGGGCGCGTCGAGAAAGTCCAATGCCGAGCGTGATGGCGGGGTGTCGACCACGATGAGGTCCCAACGTCCGCTCTTGCGAGCCTCCGCGTGCAGCTGGCCGAGCTTCTCCATCGCCATGTACTCCTGGGTGCCGGCGAAGGAGCTCGACAGGGCCTGGTAGAAGGGGTTGGCGAGGATCTGCCCGGCCTTTTCGGGGTTGGCGTGGGACTCGACGACCTCGTCGAAGGTGCGTTTCATGTCGAGCATCATGGCGTCGAGGCTCCCCCCGGCTCCGGCGTCGACACCGGCTACGGGGCGGGGAGTGTTGTCCAGCTCGGTCAGCCCCATCGACTGGGCGAGCCGTCGCGCCGGGTCGATGGTCAGCACCACTGCCTTGCGACCGGCCTCGGCCGCCCGAAGGGCGAGCGACGCAGCCGTCGTGGTCTTGCCGACGCCACCCGATCCGCAGCACACGATGATCTTGATGCTCGGGTCGGCGATGAGGGTGCCGACGTCGAGCTTGCGGCCGTTGGTCCGGGGGCTCATCAAAGCACCCCGGCCGCGCGCAGGGTCTCGGCGAAGTCGTAGAGAGTTCCGACGTCGACGCCTTCTGGTGAGTACGGCAGGGTGGCCATCGGACGTTGAGCGGCGTCGAGCCGCTTGCGTTGCGCGCGTTCGAGCATGACCCGCTCTCCGTGGTCACGGGCTTCGGCGAGCAGTCCGGCGACGGTGGCCTCGTCCGGGAGGATGCCCACTTCCTTGAGCGCGGTCTCGATCTCCGCGGTGTCGAGCTTGCCGGCGATGGCCGCCTTGAGATCCCGCGCGGCGAGACCCGCGTCGCGGACGAGGTTCACGATGATCGCGCCGACAGTCAATCCGATGGCGCGAAGCTCGGTGATTCCGTCGAGCGTCTCCTGGACCGGCATCTCCTCCAGCGTCGTGACGACGTGCACGCGGGTCTGCTCGGACTTGAGCAGCCGCATGATCGAGGTGGCCTGGTTGCGGATCGGGCCCACCTTCGCGATCCCCGCGACCTCCGTGTTGACGTTGAGGAAGCGCGGGATGCGTCCGGTCGGCGGGGCGTCCAGCACCACTGCGTCGTACGACGGCTGGGCGTTGCGGACACCGCGCATCGAGCGGCCCGGCTGACCACGCCGGGTGGCTTCGTAGACCTTGCCCGTGAGGAGCACGTCGCGTACGCCAGGTGCGACAGCCGTCGCGAAGTCGATGACGCCGAAGCGGTCGAGCGCCTTGCCGGCCCGCCCCAGCCGGTAGAACATGTCGAGATACTCCAGCAGCGCGGCTTCGGTGTCGATGGCGAGCGCGTAGACCTCACCACCGCCCTCGCCGATGGCGATCCGTCGCTCCTCGTAGGGCAGCGGAGCCACGTCGAAGAGGGAGGCAATACCTTGCCTGCCCTCGACCTCACACAGCAGGACCTTGCGCCCCTCGGCGGCGAGCGCCAGTGCGAACGCCCCGGCGACGGTCGTCTTTCCGGTGCCGCCCTTGCCGGTGATGATGTGCAGGCGGACGTGGGAGGGCGCGGCTTCGGTCACCGTTCGAGCGTAGCCGGGCGACGGCCGGGCTGACGTGTGGCCGTTGTCTCGCGCTGAACGACAGCGGCACCGCGACCGTCGACACCGGCCGTGGTCCGTACGCGCGTGCCGCTTCCGCCTGCGCGCACTGAGGCGAAGAACACATGCAGTAGGTTGCCAAGACCGAGACGTCACCGGGTCGCGAGAGAGGACGTGCACGTGGACAAGGTCGTCGCAAGTGCAACCGAAGCGGTTGCGGACATCGCAGACGGGTCGTCGCTGGCGGTCGGTGGCTTCGGGTTGTGCGGCATTCCCAGCGTGTTGATCCGGGCGCTGCTCGATGCCGGGGTGAGCGGGCTCGAGGCGGTCTCCAACAACTGCGGGGTCGACGACTGGGGTCTCGGCCTGCTGCTCAAGGAGAAACGCATCCGCCGGATGGTGTCGTCATACGTCGGTGAGAACAAGGAGTTCGAGCGCCAGTACCTGCACGGTGAGCTCGAGGTCGAGCTGACCCCGCAGGGCACGCTCGCCGAAAAGTTGCGTGCCGGTGGCGCGGGTATCCCCGCGTTCTACACCGCAACCGGGGTCGGGACCCAGGTCGCCGACGGTGGCCTGCCGTGGCGGTACGACGACGCCGGCAACGTGGTGACGTCCAGTGCGCCCAAGGAGACCCGGTCGTTCGATACGCCCGAGGGACCTCGCGATTTCGTCCTCGAGCGGGCGATCATCACCGACTTCGGGCTCATCCGGGCCTGGCGCGGGGACCGGCACGGAAACCTCGTGTTCCGAGACTCGGCGCGTAACTTCAACCCACTCTGCGCGATGGCGGGACGTGTCACGATCGCCGAGGTCGAGGAGCTCGTCGAACCCGGTGAGCTCGCGCCCAACGACGTACATCTGCCCGGCGTGTACGTGCAGCGGGTGCTCCCCCTCACGGCCGAGCAGGCAGCGGAGAAACGGATCGAGAAACGCACGGTGCGCGCACGGGAAGGGCAGAACTGATGGCGTGGACGCGTGAGCAGATGGCGGCACGTGCGGCGAATGAGCTCGAGGACGGTGCCTACGTCAACCTCGGCATCGGCCTGCCGACCCTGGTCCCCAACTACGTGCCTGACGACATCGAGATCGTGCTGCAGTCAGAGAACGGCATCCTCGGCGTCGGCGCCTACCCGTACGACGGCGATGAGGACCCGGACCTGATCAACGCAGGCAAGGAGACGGTCACGCTGCGGCCGGGGGCGGCGTTCTTCGACTCCGCCACGTCCTTCGGCATGATCCGGGGCGGCAAGATCGATGCCGCCATCCTGGGCGCGATGCAGGTGTCCGACACGGGCGACATCGCGAACTGGATGATCCCCGGAAAGATGGTCAAGGGGATGGGCGGAGCCATGGACCTCGTCCATGGAGCCAAGCGCGTCATCGTGCTCATGGAGCACGTGGCCAGGGACGGGTCCTACAAGATCGTCAACGAGTGCTCGCTTCCCTATACCGGTCTCGGCGTCGTACAGCGGATCATCACGGACCTGTGCGTCCTCGACGTCACCGACGAAGGCTTGCGGCTCGTCGAGCTGGCGCCTGACGTCACGGCCGACGAGGTACGGGAGAAGACCGAACCACCGATCCTGTAACGCGACCCCTCCCTCGTGACGTCTACTAGGTAGTCAGGAGAGAGGGGAACCGATGAGCGGCATGCTCCGCCACGATGACGAGGCTCACGCTGCGTTCACCGAGTTCGCAACCGTGTTGACACCGCGGTTGTTCCGCACCGCCCTGCTCATGTGCGGTGACTGGCACCTGGCGGAGGATCTCGTCCAGACCACGCTCGGAAAGCTGTTCGTCGCGTGGAAGAAGGTCGAGCGAGCCGACTCGCGCGAGGCTTATGCCAGGGGCGCGCTGACCAAGACGTTCCTGTCGCACCGCCGCGTACGCCGCAACAGCGAGTTGCCGAGCGTCGACCTGGGCGTCGACGTGTCCGCGCCGGCGGTACCCGACCGACTCGAGCTCTTCGAGGCGCTGCGCACCCTCGACCCGACGGATCGCGCCGTCGTCGTCCTCCGCTACTGGGAGGAACGGACGGTCGCCGAGACCGCCGCCGAGGTCGGCCTGAGCGAAGGGGCCGTCCGTACCCGGGCGTCCCGTGCTCTCGGCCGGCTGCGCAGCGAGCTGTCCGGAGAGGCGGCGTCGGCGTCATGACCAGCACTCAGAACGGCCCGGGAGGGAACATGGAACTCGACGAGACCCTGTTGCGACAGCGCTTCAACGAAGCCGTCGGCGACGTGCGGCCCGACGTCATGACCCTCGTCG